>JANPCS010000212.1:0-12434 GCA_031431065.1 Hyphomicrobiales bacterium
CATGCCGCCATAGAGCGCCGCCACCTGTTCGCCATAACCATTGTAGAGAACGGTCGGCACCCGCTCGCCGGTATCGAGCACCTGTTCGGTGGCCTGACTCCAGCGTGGATGCGACACCTCCGGGTTCACGTTGGCCCAGAATCCATATTCGGAAGGCCCCAGCGTTTCCCAGAAACTCACCGGGCGCTCAGCGGTGAAGCTCACCTTGACGATGCCCTTGATCGACTTGAAGCCATATTTCCACGGCAGGTGCAGGCGGATGGGCGCCCCCATGCTCTTCGGCAGCGGCTTGCCATAGGCGCCCGTCACCATCAGCGGCAGCTCGTTCATGGCTTCGGCCATGGTGATGCCCTCGATGTAAGGCCACGGATACGAGGTGAACAGCCCCGGCGCCTGGCCGGCCGCTACGTCCGGCTTGTTGAAAGTCTCGAAGCGCAGATACTTGGCATTGGAGGTTGGCTTGGCGATCTCGACCAGCCGCGCCACCGTGAAACCGGTCCACGGCACCACCATCGACCACGCCTCGACGCAGCGATGGCGGTAGATGCGCTCTTCCAATGTCACCTGCTTCAGCAGATCGTCGATGCCCAAGGTCAACGTTTTTTCCACCTCGCCGTCGATGATGATCTCCCATGGCCGGATCGGCAGTTTTTCCGCTGCCTCGGCGATGCGCTTCGAGGAGCCGAACTCGTAGTAATTGTTGAAATTGGTGTTGTAGCTCTCGGCCGTCACCGGCCGCCCGGCACCGGCATAGGCCGCATTGGCCTTGGCCGGATAGAACCCCGCCGAGGGATCCTCCGCCGCTATGGCGCGGCCCGCCATCGGCAACAGCGCGGCCCCGGCGGCGGCCCCTGCCATGAACGCGCGGCGATTGAGGAACACGTGTTCCGGCGTTACCCGCGATTCGGGGATGTCCCATCCGCGAACGGTCTTGATCAGCATGTCCAAAATCTCCCCTGGCAATGTGGCGCCACCTTAGACCGCCAGGGGGGTGCCGCCAAATCAAGCCCCAATCACATCTCGGAGATAAGCCGTGGGCATTTTGGCAACGGATTTGCATTTCGTTTACCCTGACGGACAAAGCGCAGCATTTGTCGTGAATTGGGACAGGAAACGGGCGTTTGGCGAAATATCCTGATTGGCGGCCAGAGATCGCCAGGTTCGAGGAACAGGCCCGCAGTGGCGGCTTCACGTTACGTGGCACCCCGGGCGATGACCTTATCGACGGCAGCGACGGCCAGGACAGGTTATTTGGCGGCGGCGGCGATGACCTGGTGCGGGGGTTCGGCGGCAACGATGAACTCACCGGCGGCAGCGGCGCCGATATACTTCGGGGCGGAGAAGGTTTTGACACTGCCAGTTACCGCAACTCTCCCAGCCAGATTTTCGTCAACCTGACGACCAAGAACGCGGCAGGTGGCCATGCCGCAGGTGACACGCTCTTCGGGATTGAAAACATCGAGGGTTCGAACGGTGCCGACATTATCGTTGGCGGCCAATCGGATAATGAGTTGCGCGGACTGCTGGGCGGCGATTCGCTGCACGGCAAGGCCGGCCGGGACCGTGTTGACGGCGGCGGCGGCAAAGATTTCCTCACCAGCGGTGGCGGCCGGGATCTGATCCTTGGCGGATCTGGCGATGATCTGATCGATGCCGGCACGGGCCGCGACCTGGTGGTGGGCGGCAGCGGCGGCGACGTGATCTATGGCGGCCCCGACCTTGACGTGATCATCTACGACTTTGCCTGGGAACAGATGAGGGTCCGCTACAGCGACAGCAATTTCTCGATCTGGGTCAACGCACCGGATGGTAGGGATCACATTTTCTCCGCCCTGACCATCGCCACCACAACGGGCACCTATCGTTATGACGTTCCCACCGCAAGCTGGGTTTTCGACTCGGCCAAGACAGGAGATGACTGGCTCTCAGGATGGTAGACGCGCCTGATGGAGCCGCTATTCTCCGGTGCAACCTGGAGATTCCCCATGCGGCGCCCCACGCTCACTGACATCAGCCTTCCCGACTTCGGCGTCCCAATCCTCGAGCCGCGCCTCACCCGTGACATCTACACCCAGCGCATCGAGCGCCTGCGCCGGCGCATGGCGGAGCGTGGGCTCGATTTCGTCGTCATCTATGGCGACCGCGAGCACGTTGCCAACATCTCCTGGGCCTCCGGTTATGATCCGCGCTTCGAGGAAGCGCTGCTGATCGTCGGCACGGCCGGCACCCCGACACTGCTTGCCGGCAATGAAGGTTACCCCTACGCCGAAACCACCGAGGGTCATTTCAACCGCATTCTCTGGCAACCCTTGAGCCTCATGGGCCAGCCGCGCGACAAGAGCCAGACGCTGCAACGCCTGCTTCAAGACGCCGGTTTCGATTCCGGCCTGCGCATCGGCCTGGCTGGCTGGAAAGGTTATGAAACCGAAGACGGTGCCTTTGACTCGCACTGGTTCGAGACGCCGCACTATCTGGTGGAAGCGCTGCGCCGCTTCGGTGAAGTGACCAATGCCGCGCAACTGTTCATGAACCCGGTCAATGGCCTCCGCGTCATCAACGAGGCGGAGCAGATCGCCTGTTTCGAATATGCCTCGACCAAATCCTCGAACGCGATCCGCCGCTTCATTCTCAACGTGAAGCCGGGCATGAGCGAATATGAGGCCTGCCGCAACATGGGGCTCGATGGCTCGATGCAGTCGATCCACATCAACATGTGTTCGGGCCCGCGCGCTAAATACGGCCTGCCCAGTCCCTCGGCGCGCGTCATCGAGCATGGCGATCCGATTGTCGTTGGGCAGGGCCTGATGGGCGCCCTGAACTGCCGCGCCGGTTTCATGGTGACGGGCGCCGGCGACTTGCCGGTGGGTATCCGCGACTACGTCGACAAGCTTGTGGCACCCTACTTTGACGCCGCCGTGGCCTGGTATGAAACCATCGGCATCGGTGTTCCGGGGGGTGCGATCTACGACGCCGTGATGTCGAGGCTGGGCGACCCTTTCTTCGGCATCGGCCTCAATCCCGGCCACCTGCTGCATCTCGACGAATGGGTGCACTCGCCGATCAAGAAGGCGAGTCAGCAAAAACTAAGTTCCGGCATGGCGCTGCAATGCGACATCATTCCGGCCACCGGCACGGATTACTTCACCAGCAACATCGAGGACGGCGTCGCCCTGGCCGACGAAGCGCTGCGCAATGACTTGCAACAGCGCTACCCGGAAGCCTGGGGCCGCATCGAGGCCCGCCGCGCGTTCATGACGGAAACCCTCGGCATAAAACTCAAACCCGAAGTGCTGCCCTTGAGCAACCTCGCCGCCTGGCTGCCGCCCTTCTGGCTGTCACCCGGCAAGGCGATGGCGATGCGCTGACGTTCACGAAGGAGCAGAACATGACCGAAATCGCCGCCCGCAAGGGCATGCCGGATGTGCAGCTGACCCGGGCCGAGTTCGAAACGCGTTTCAGGAACCGTTTCTTCGATCCGGCCTTCGCGGTTAATGAGGAGGCAATCGCCGCCATCATCGAAACCGCCTGGAATGGCTATGATGTCTATCGCAAGAATCCAGTGACTGAGCGGGCAGGCGAAGACTTCGCCAGGCCAGATGCATCTCTACCCGTCGAATGGCTGGACACCCGCCGCCGCATTCATGAGGCGGAAAGGCGCCAGAAGGATCCGCGCTCGCCAAGCCGCATCCTGCTGGTGAACGGCTCCATGCGGTCGGACCAGAGTTGCCCGGGCGAAATGTCGAAGTCCTGGCGGCTGCTGACACTTGCCAAGGATGTTATTCAGTCTACGGAGGGTTTCGAGGCCGAGGTACTCGATCTCAGTCTGCTGACCTCGCAATATGGCCGTGTCATTCACCCGTGCAAGGGCTGCGTATCGACAGCTCAACCGCTCTGCCACTGGCCGTGCTCCTGCTACCCCAATTTCGCCATGGGCCAAGTCAGTGACTGGATGAATGACATCTATCCCATGTGGACGGCGGCCCATGGCGTCATGATTGTGACGCCCGTCAATTGGTACCAAGCCCCCGCGGGATTGAAGGCGATGATCGATCGCCTGGTCTGTGCCGATGGCGGCAATCCGGATTTGTCCACGACCGGCAAGAACCCCGAGAAGGCCAAGGCTCTTGAAATGCAGGGCTGGGACTATCCCCGGCATCTCGCCGGACGGGTCTTTTCGGTGATCGCCCATGGCGATGCGGCAGGCGTTGAAAACTTGCGGCGCATCCTCACCGATTGGCTCACCGACATCGGCATGATCCCGGCTGGCCGCCGGGCGCAGATCGACGCCTTCATCGGCTATCTCGGAACATATGCCGAGAACCACCTCGACCTCGACAAGGACCAGGGCGTTCAGGATGACGTCGTGACCGCCGCTCACGCGCTCGTCAATGCCGTCAGGCAGCGCCGCGCCGGGCAGCTTGAACAGCCCGACGCCGGCCTGCATGAAGCGCGGCCCAAATAGGCCCTGGTACTCTCTACGCCGCCTCGGCTTTCCTTGTTTGCACCACCAGATCCGCGGCACGGCCTGTCAACTCGGCCATGTGATCGAGTGCGTAGGTGAACGTGCCCACGCCGGCGGTGGCCGAGCGCAGCTCGATGATGAGCGAGCTTATCTCGGATTCCGGCATGTGGGCCTTGACCGTGTCCCAGCCCGGCCAGCCGTCGCGCCCGTCAAAGCCCAGCAGCTGCCCGCGATGCCCGGTGACGATCTGGTTGACGCGCGATGTCGCATCGCTCGGCACATGAATCTCGACAGCGGCAATCGGCTCCAGCAGCACCGGCGAACAGTTGGGCATGCCATCCACCATGGCAATGCGCGCCGCCGTCTTGAAGGCCATTTCGGATGAATCGACATCGTGAGACGAGCCGTCCGACAGGTTCACCGAGAAGTCGACCACGGTGAAACCCAACGGGCCGTGGTTCAGCCACTCGCGCACCCCCTGCTCGACCGCTGGAATATATTGCTTGGGCACCACGCCGCCGGTGATCGTGTCCGAGAACACGAAGCCTGAGCCGCGCGGCAAGGGTGCAATCTCCACCACGATATCGCCGAATTGGCCATGCCCGCCCGATTGCTTCTTGTGACGGCCACGCACCTGCGTCGACTTGCGGATGGTTTCCTTGTATGCGATGCGCCGCGGTTTCGACTTGGCATGTACGCCGAACTTGCCTTCGAGCCTTTCCAGCGCCACCCGCAGATGCATTTCGCCCTGCCCCCACAGCACCATCTCGTGCGTGTCGGTATTGTGCTCAAGGGCCAGCGATGGATCTTCCTCCACCAGCTTGGCAATGGCGCTAGTCAACTTCACTTCATCCTTGCGGTCCGACACCGAGATGGCGAAGCCATAGACGCCGGGAGTGGCGGCAAGCTTCACCAATTGTGGTGTGTTGCCCTTGTTTGCCGACAGCGTCTCGCCGGTCATGGCGGTTTCAAGCCGTCCAAGCGCCACCGTGTCGCCCGCCTGGGCTTTGGCAAGTTTGTTCGGCGTCGAGCCCATGAGCGAAAAAATGCCGGCAGTGCGGGCATCTTGGCCTCCGGCACCGTGGAACACCGTGCCGTCGGCGACCTCGCCGGAGAGAATACGCGACACCGACAACTTGCCGCCATGCGCCGTATGGAAGGTCTTAAGCACCAGTGCTGACGTGCCATTCGCCTTCAGCCCCAGCCGCTTCGCGGTGTCGGCAATGCCGGGCGATTCATGGCGGAGCGCCTTCAGCAAGCGCTCGATACCGGTGCCATGTTCGGCCGAGCCGAACAGCACGGGCGTAATCAGGCCTTCCGCCAGCTCGCGCGCCAGGTCGGTGAACACCCGGTCGCGCGGTGGCTCCAGATCGGAGAGCAGCTGTTCCATCAACTCGTCGTCGTGGTCGGCGAGCTTCTCCAGCATGGCGAAGCGCTCGGCCTTTTCCAGTTCCGCGAGATCGGCGGGCATGTCGATGACCTTGCTCTCCAGATGTTCCTGGTAGACGAAGGCGCGCTCGAGGGCCAGATCGACAAAGCCGGTGACGATCGAGCCTTTCATGATCGGCAATTGCCGCATGATCAGCGGCTTCGAGCTCGCCGGCTGCAGCCAGTCCAGCACGTCGCGCGGACTCGAATCGGATTTGTCGACCTTGTTGATGAAGAGAATGCGCGGCAGCCCGATTTCGTCGAGCTGCTTCAGAATCAATTGCAGCGCCGGGGCCTTCTTGTCGTCGGCCTCGCACACCACGACAGCCAGATCGCAGCCGTGCAGCGCGGCACGCTGGTCCCGGGCGAATTCGATCGAACCGGGACAGTCAACGAACGTGTAACTGTCACCGAGATAACTTGTAGTTGCGGCATTGAGCTCGACGCTCATGCCATGGGCGCGGGCTTCCGGTGCCGCATCGCCAACCGTTGATTTTTCCGATACTTTGCCCTGGCGTGGGATGGCGCCGGTGTGAAACAGAATCGCTTCCAGAAGCGTCGTCTTGCCACTGAGATAGGGGCCCACGAGTGCGATGCACCGCGCGCCCGATGACCTTCTGCCGTTGGGTTGTTCCATGATCAATCCTCCCCTGACTGCTCAACTGAATGTGCGTCGAAGGACCGCCCTTCTTGTCGACTGGGCGCCACTTGGGGGCGGTTCCATAAAGCTAAGACTGACTCCGATTGGGAAGAACGGCAAGCGAAAACAAAAAGGCCCGGCGTTAACCGGGCCTTCCTCAACTTATGAACGGAACCGGGTTCAATCCGCCGACTCGAGGTGCAGGCTGCCGATGCCCGCCGCCACGTTGAGGCCGGTCTGCGCCTGAATGCTCACCGGCTGCAGGTTGATGGTCTTGCGGAAGCCGCCGATCAGCACATTGGCGCCGAGGCCCGCGACCACGGTGGCCTCCGCCGAAACGCCGTTGTAGCTGCCCGCCAGAGCGCCGTCCTTCACTTTGCCCGGTGCGAACACCGCCCAGCCGATCACCGTATCGCCGGTGAAGCCGATATCGACACCCAGCTTGCCGATGCGGCCCGAATAATTTTCGACATTGCCATTGGCCGACTTGTAGACGCAATCAGCAGCCTTGGACGAACCGATGATGTAGCCCACGCCACCTTCGACGTGACAGGTGAGGATGCCCACCTTGACGCCCGACTTGGCATATGCCGGAGCGGCGAGCATTGTAACTGCGATGAGTGAAGCCGTGATGATCTTCTTCATGTGAAATCCTTCAATTGATGACGACGCCGTGCCCGCGCCTTATGGCGCGCAATGTGACCGGAGTTGGGCCGCACAACCCAGTCACACATAACGCCGCCGAAGGCAGCTTTGTTCCATCGCCTGACCGCGACATTCTTTCAGACCATGGCGGGATCGGTTCAGCCGCCGCGCAAATAGTCGCCCTTGCCGATTTCCAAGCCATTGTGGCGGAGGATGTTATAGGCCGTGGCGATATGGAAGAAGAAGTTGGGGAATGCCCACAAGCCAATGTAATCGCTGCCCTTGAAGCTCTTGTCATTGCCACCCGACTTGAAGGTGATGACGCGATCCGCAGCACCTTCGAACTGCGATTTCGTCAGTGAGCTGAGGAAATCCATGGTCTTGGCGACCCGCGCTTGCAGATCTTCAAAGGTCTTCTCTTCATCCGGAAAGCTCGGAACGGCGATGCCCGCAAGCCGCGCACCGGCCGCCTTGGCGCCATCGGTGGCGATCTGCACTTGCCGGGTCAGAGCGAACATGTCGGGATAGAGCCGCTGCGACAGCATCACGGCAGGATCGATCTTCTTCGCCGCGCAATGCGCCTCCGCCTTCTTGAGGATGGCCGACAGCGACTTGAGGTAGTGAACAAACACCGGGATCGAGGTTTCGTAAATCATCTGGAGGTTTCCCTATCTGAGGTTGCCGCAAAAGCGCTGGATGCGGTGGCAGGCGTCTTCGAGGACTTCGGTTGAAGTCGCATAAGAAATGCGGAAGAACGGCGACATGCCGAAGGCCGCGCCATGAACCGCGGCAACGCCCTCGACCGCCAGCAACTCGGTGACGAAATCCTCGTCGTTCTTGATGAGCTTGCCCGACGGAGCCGTCTTACCAATGCCGCCCTTGCACGACGGGTAGACATAGAAGGCGCCTTCCGGCACCGGGCACGAAATGCCCTTGGCCTGATTCAGCATCGACACCACGAGGTCGCGCCTGGCCTTGAAAACCTCGTTGTTGCGGGGAATGAAATCCTGTGGGCCGTTCAACGCCTCGACTGCCGCCCATTGCGCGATCGACGACGGGTTCGAGGTTGATTGCGATTGCAGCTTCGACATCGCCTTGATCAAAATCTCAGGCCCCGCGCCATAGCCGATGCGCCAGCCGGTCATGCAATAGGCTTTCGACACGCCATTCATCGTCAGCGTGCGCTCATAGAGCTTGGGCTCGATCTGCGCCGCCGTGACGAACTCGAATTCGTCGTAGACGAGATGCTCATACATGTCGTCGGTCAGCAGCCAGACATGCGGATGCTTGACCAGCACATCGGTGATGGCCTTCATCTCGGCGCGCGAATAAGCAGCACCCGATGGGTTGGACGGCGAGTTGAGAATCAGCCACTTGGTTTTCGGTGTGATGGCTCTCTCGAGATCGGCTCCTTGCAGCTTGAAGCCGTGCTCCAACGTGCAATCGACGAACACCGGCGTGCCGCCCGCCAGCATCACGATATCGGGATAGCTCACCCAATAGGGTGCCGGCACGATCACCTCGTCGCCGGGGTTGACGGTCACCATCAGCGCGTTGAACAGCACCTGCTTGCCGCCGGTCCCCACCGAGACTTGCGACGGCCTATAGTCGAGATTGTTCTCGCGCTTGAACTTGGCGCAAATCGCCTTCTTCAATTCGGGAATGCCATCGACCGCCGTGTATTTGGTCTTGCCCGCCTTGATGGCGGCAATCGCCGCATCTTTTATGTTATCCGGCGTATCGAAGTCGGGCTCACCCGCCGCCAGCCCGATCACATCCTTGCCCTCGGCTTTCAGCGCCATCGCCTTGTTGGAAATGGCGATGGTGGCCGATGGCTGAATGCGATTCAGAGCGTCGGAGATAAAACCCATGGATCAGGACCTTTCGAAATGCCGGGCTTCTCTAGGACTTGAGGCTTCGCCGGGCAAGCCTCAATCCGCCGCATCACCGGCAAGTCCGATCTGTGGCAAAGGCTTGTGCCATGACCGATCTTCCCTTTCTGATCGCCGGCGGCGGCATTGCGGGCCTGGCAGCAGCCTTGGGCTTGTCCCGGGCCGGTCATTCCGTCCGCCTGTTCGAACAGGCCAGCGCCTTCGAGGAGGTGGGTGCTGGCCTGCAAATGTCACCCAACGCCGTCCGCGCCCTGGTTGCACTTGGCGCCTGGGAGGCGGTGGCGCCGCACTGCGTTATCCCATCGGAAATTCACGTGCGCGACAGCCTGTCCGGGTCCCTCTTGCAGCGCGTCAGGCTTGGCAAACCCTTCGAGGAGCGATTCGGTGCCCCCTACCGCGTCTGCCATCGTGCCGATCTGCTGTCGGGCCTGCTTGCCACCGCCAAGGCGCAAGCTAAAATCGAGATCAACGTCGATCATCAGGTTCTCACGGCAGACGTCACCTCGAACGGCGCGGCATTGCGATTGACCCATGATCAAACTGCAATGGGCCGCGCCATCGTCGCCGCCGATGGCATCCGCTCGACCCTCCGTCATCTGGTATGTGGCCCGGTGGAACCGTTGTTCCGTGGCCATGCCATATTCCGGGCGTTGATTCCGTTGCACGCGGTGCCGCCGGAAATCGAGGCCGATTGCGTCACCCTGTGGCTCTGCCCGCGCGGCCATGTTGTGCATTACCCCGTCAGCAACTGGCGGAACTTCAACATCGTGGCTGTGGCCGATGCCGATGCCGCAAGTCCAAATTGGAATGAACCACGAATCGGATCGGATGTCTTGAAGCACTTCGAGGGCACTGCAAATGATCTCTTGTCCGTGCTGACACGGCCCGCCATGTGGACCAACTGGCAGGCAGCCGACCTGCCGGACTTGCCGCGCTGGTCAAAGGACAATCTTTTGTTATTGGGCGATGCGGCGCACGCCAGCCTGCCCTATCTGGCGCAGGGTGCAGCGATGGCGCTGGAAGACGCCGCAAGCCTGCCGAGACTGCTGAACACGAATACCGATGCCGAAGCATTCAGGGACTTCGAGACACAGCGCAAGCCGCGCACCGCGAAGCTGCAGGCGCGGTCGCGGCAGACCGCTGGAATCTATCATGCCACGGGTCTCAAAGCACAAGCCCGCAATGCTGCCCTGCGTGTGGGCGGCGGTGGGCTGCTGCTGCGAAGATTGGCCTGGCTCTATGACTGGAATCCACAATGACAGCCGGCCCAGAGGTTGTTGGTCCGGGCCCAGCTGAACATTGCTCGATTACTTCGGCACACCGCTGTCCGGGTTGCCGTTCGGGTTGTTGTTGCCGGTATCGGGCCGGTCGTTACCCTTGTCCGGGCGATCATTGCCCTTGTCGGGACGGTCGTTGCCGCCATCGCGGTCGCGGTCAACGCGCTTGACCATGCAGAGCTTGGGCTTGGGGGCCGCGACATGGGTGAGCGCCAGCTTGCCGCCGCCACCGCCGCCTGTGCAAACCACTGCTGACGAGCAGTTGCGGCCGGTCTGCTTCATCCACAAGGGCTTGCCCTTGCGCTGCACGAGCGTCTCGCAACACTCGATCACCGAGCGGCGGCTAGCGCCTTCGCACGAGGTGACGCTCTTGGCGGATGCAGTTCCGGCCTGCGACATCATGGCGATGCCGGCGATAGCCGAAACGGTGAGGGCTGAAAGGATGGTCCTGGAAGCGATATTCGTCATGTTTCTCTCCTGTTGGTGATGCGTTCATGTTGCATCGATGGCGGAGTTATGACTGAATGGGGCTGAGCCGGTCCTGAACATGTCGTTTATGTGGTGTTCATCAGGCCGGGTTCCGCAGGGAACAGCAATCGGCCGGAAAATAGTGTTGGAATGCGTTCGTCAGCCCGGGCGTAACGCAATTACCAAGGGCATTAAACCAGGAGAGACCCATGACCAGATTGATCACCGCAGCCTTTGTCGCCATGTTCGCGCTCTCGGCTTCAGCCTTTGCGGCAGGCGACGGCAACGGCAATACCGATGCTTCGCCCGCCAACCAGAAATGCAAGAAGAGCGAAGTCTGGGACAAGAAAGCCAAGAAATGCGTCAAGAAGAGTTCCGGCATTCTTCCCGATGAAGAGCTCTATCAACAGGGCCGCGCCCTGGCCAAGCAGGGCCACTATGACTGGGCGCTTGATGTGCTGGCCTTGGTCCAGAACCAGAATGACCCGCGGGTGCTGAACTACACCGGCTACAGCCACCGCAAGGCCGGCCGTCTCGAAATCGGCATCACCTACTACAGCAAGGCGCTGGCCATCGACCCGAACTTCGTGCTCGCCCGCGAATATCTGGGCGAAGGCTATGTCGCCGCCGGCCGCAAGGATCTGGCCGAGTTGCAGCTGAACGAGATTGCCAACCGTTGCGGCACGTCATGCGAGGAATACAAGGACCTCGCGGCGGCCATCGCCACCATCAACTGATCCGACACGCTAGACTGGGGGCACCAGCCACTCTATTGTGGCGTGCCCCCAGTTCCCCAATCCCAATCGTTCCGCCAGGGCCGGAACGATGATATGCAGTTCCTGATCCAGCATCCATGGCGTATTGAGGATCAGCAGGCCCGAACCGGCGAGGCCGCCACCGGTGAAAGCCTCGCGCACCCGCAGTTCCACTTTGAGCGTCGCCGCCACGCCGAGCGCCCGGGCTTCCGCTGCCAGCACGTCGGCGATCGGATCGGCCTTCAGCGGATACCACAGCACGAAGACACCTTGCGCAAACCGGCGCAAACCATTGCGCAACATCCGCAGCACGAGTTCGGTTTCGGTTTTTTCCTCATAGGGCGGATCGATGAGGATGACGCCACGCCGTACCGGCGGCGGCAGATTGGCCTTGATACAGATGCCGGCGTCAAGAACCGTGACCTTGACCCGCCGGTCACCGGTGACGTGCCGCTCCAGCGCCATCGCATCTTCCGGGTGAAGCTCGTTGGCGATCATGGTGTCACCCGCCCGCATCAGCCGCAAGGCCAGTTCCGGCGAGCCTGGATAGGTTGACAGAACGCCACCCGAATTGAGTTCGTCGATCACCCCGCGATACGGTGCGATCAGCGCTTCCACTTCAGCGTCAAATGGCGCCGCCAGCTTGCCGATACCGCCTTCCCATTCGCGCGTCTTGCCGGCTTCGATGCCTGAAAGGTCATAGAGCCCGATGCCCGCATGCGCATCGATGACGCGAAACGGCTTGTCCTTCTTCTTCATGTGCTCGAGAACGCGAGTTAGCACGATGTGCTTCAACACATCGGCATGGTTTCCGGCGTGATAGGCGTGGCGGTAGTTCATGCCCGGAGCACGGCGAAGTGAGATGTG
>JANPCS010000213.1:0-7990 GCA_031431065.1 Hyphomicrobiales bacterium
CATATCTTATGATCACGCTGGGGACGAGTTCTTGTTCGAGTTGGTTGCTGTGTGCTCTGCTTGCCACAATCGTCTACATCCGAAGGAGATAGCGAATCTTGACGAGTTGCCGTGTTGTGGGTGTCGATGGCAATCAAGCAATGAAATAGGGCTGCCCTCTTGTTTGAAGTTTGGGTCTCTAGCCTTAGAAGCACTTTCAATGGAAGGAGACTGCGGCCCAAATCATAGTGGTCTCGAACCTCTTAGGTAGGCCGAATTGTCCAAACACGATATCCTCCGCCACACGTTCGGCTATGAGAGCTTCCGGCCCGGGCAGGAAGGCATCGTCGATACGCTGCTGGCGGGCCGCAATGTCCTGGCGGTGATGCCCACCGGTTCCGGCAAGTCGCTGTGCTATCAGGTGCCGGCCCTGGTGAAGGGCGGGCTGTCGATCATCGTCTCGCCGCTGGTGGCCCTCATGCAGGATCAGGTGGCGGCGCTGAAGCTGGCCGGCGTTGCCGCCGAAACCATCAATTCCGCCGCTTCGCGCGATGACAATGTGGCGATCTGGAAACGGGTGGCGGCGGGCGAGGTCCGGCTCTTGTATCTCAGCCCCGAGCGGCTGATGACCGAGCGGATGATTGGCGCCCTGCAGAAAATTGGTGTCGATCTGATCGCCATCGACGAGGCGCATTGCATCTCGCAATGGGGGGCATCGTTCCGGCCGGAATATGACATGCTGCAGAAGCTGAAGGATTCATTTCCGGGCGTGCCGATGGGCGCCTTCACCGCGACGGCCGACGAGCCGACCAGGCGCGATATCGTCGCCAAGATTTTTGGCGGCAAAGCTGAAGTCTATGTTTCGGGTTTTGACCGGCCCAACATCCGGCTGATGGTTGCCCCGAAGAAGGGCGTCAAGGAACAGCTTCTCGACTTCCTCGAGGGCCACAGATCCGAATGCGGCATCGTCTATGCGCTGTCGCGAAAATCCACCGAGGAGTTGGCAGCCCACCTGGTATCGAAAGGCTATCGCGCTGTTTCCTACCATGCCGGCATGAGTGCTGATGATCGCGCCGAGGCGCAGAACCTGTTCATGACGGAAAAATCCGTCATCGTCTGCGCCACCATCGCCTTTGGCATGGGCATCGACAAGCCCGATGTGCGCTTCGTTTTCCATGCCGATCTGCCGTCCTCGCTGGAGGCCTACTATCAAGAGATCGGGCGCGCCGGACGTGATGGCATGGCGGCCGATGCGCAGATGGTGTTCGGCCTCTCCGACATCCAGATGCGGCGCCGTTTCATCAACCAGGAGGAGGGCGGCGAGGAGCGCCGCCGGCGCGAGCACAAGCGGCTTGATACGCTGGTGGCCTATTGCGAAGCGCCCGAATGCCGCCGCCAGAATCTGCTGATCTATTTCGGCGAGGACTCAGAGCCCTGCGGCAATTGCGATGTCTGCCTCGATCCAGCCGAGACCGTCGACGGCTCGGATGAAGCGCGCTGGGTGCTCGACGCGATCATGCGCACCGGCGAACGCTTTGGTGCAGCCCATGTCGCTGACGTGCTGGCCGGCAAACCCAATGACAAGGCGTTGGCCCTGCGCCACGATCAACTGCCGGTCTTCGGCATCGGCAAAGCACATGGCAAGCAGCACTGGCAGTCGCTGCTGCGCCAGATGGTGGGCGGCGGCTTCCTGTCGATCGATGTGGCGGGCTTCGGCGGGCTGGCAATTTCCCCGAAAGGCCGTGCACTGATCAAAGGCGAGGCCGAGTTCCGTTGCCGCCGCGACATCGCGCAACCCACCAAGAAAGCCGAGCGCGCCCGCAAGCTGGCGGTGGCGGTGGAGGAGGGCGGCATCTCGGACGAGCTGCTGCAACGCCTCAAGACCTTGCGCGGCAAGCTGGCCCGCCAGCGCGGCGTTCCGGCCTTCGTCATCTTCAACGACCGCACGCTCGTCGACATGGCCGCCAAGCGCCCCTTGACCCGCTGGGACTTCGGCGAGGTGAATGGTGTCGGCGAAGCCAAACTGCAGCAGTTCGCCGACGTCTTCCTGGCCGAGATCAAGGCCTTCGTGCAGCGACAGAATGCGGCATGAGGAGGGCGAACTGGTAATGCTTCTGTCCCGTTGCCCCTTTCTCCCCAAGCCGCTAAGCGGGGCTCCGCAACCGAGACTTGAAATCCCTTGAAACCCAATCGCACACAGGAAGCCTGGGCGCTTCTGATCATCGCTCTGCCGTTGATCTTTGCATATTTGGCCGACGTGCTGATGGTGGTGACGGCGAAGATGGTGGTTGGGCGCTTAGGGGCCATCGAATTGGCGGCGGCGGGGATATCGACCGATCTCTCCTACCAGATGTGCATTGTGCTGATGGGGCTGTTCTCGGTGGTTGGCGTGCTGGTCTCGGAGGCTCTGGGGGCGGGCAGGCGGCAGGATGCGCTGGCGCATCTGCTGCGCGGGCTGGTGCTGTCGAGCGTGCTTGGCGTTGCGGTGACCATCATCGTCTTCAATCTTGGAAGCGTGCTGCGGCTTGGGGGGCAGGACGTGCAAGTGATGCGGTTGGCCGAGCCCTATTATTTCAACTTCGCCTTTGCCATGCTGCCGATCATCTGGTTCGGGGTGTTGCGCAGCTTTGCGGCGGCGATGATGCGGACGGGTTTTGTCATGGCCATCACCGTCGTCACCGTGGTGCTGAACTATGGGCTGATGCAGGGGTTGGTGCATGGCGATTTCGGCCTGCCGCGCATGGGGCTGGCGGGAGCCGGACTCGCCTGGTCGATTTCCATGTGGTTCAAGTTCCTGTGCCTCGGCGCCTATACGCTGTGGCTGGTGGCGCGCGAAAAATTGTCCGCACACGGATGGACTATGATGGGCTTGAGGCAATACCTGCCGCTGCTGTGGCTGGGCCTGCCGGTGGCGGGCATCGTCATGCTCGAATCCTCGCTGTTCGCGGCAACCTCGCTGCTCTCCGGCATTCTGGGGCCGATTGAATTGGCCTCCTATCAGGTTGTGATGGGCTGGATCGCCGTGCCCTTTGTGATTTCGCTGGGCCTGGCCGAAGCCGCCATGGTGCGCGTCGCCTTCTGGGCGGGGGCGGATGACGCGGCGGCGGCGCGGCAGGCGGGCAACCTCGGCATGGTGATCGGGGTTGCCATTCCCTTGGTGCTGGTGGCCATTCCGGTGTTCGTGCCACAATTGGTGATGCGCATCTTCCTCAAGGAGACCGATCCCGCCTATGCCGAAATCGCGGCGCTCGTCTCGGTGCTGCTGGTGATCGCGGCGATTTTCCAGGTGTTCGACGGGCTGCAGGCCATTGCGTCGCATGCGCTGCGGGGGCTGAAGGATGCCGTGATGCCGCTGGTGATCGCCGGCATCGGCTATTGGCTTATCGGCTTTGGCGCGGCCTATGTGCTGGGGTTTCCGCTGGGATTCAGGGCGCCGGGCCTGTGGGCGGGATTGGCCATCGGGCTGATTTTCACCGGCGCGCTATTGGCCTGGCGTTTCGAGATGTTGGCGAAACGCGGGGTGGGCTGACTTCAATTCGTCGCGTGGTTGGTCGTCGACACGTAGGTTTCGTCTTCCTGGCCGTTGCGCTCGAATTTGAGGAAATCATAGTAGCCGCAATGGCCGTCGCCGGGGAAAATGCGGCAGGTGGAGGGGCGGGCTTCATAGATGGTGCAGCGGCGAAGTTCCTGATCGAAGAACTGGCAGATCTTGCCATAGTGCTCGTCGGCCTTGCGCCGCATGACGCGCTTGTAGCCGTGGGCCGCTTTGAAATATTTCTTTTCGGCCGCCTTCAGCGTCAGGCCGAAATGCTTGGCGATGCGCTCGGCATCGCGGTCTTTGACTTCGATCACCGGATAGGAACAGCAGTAGCCGGGGCATTTCGAGCAGTCGTATTTGGGGCGGGCCATCGATCACGAATCCATTGCGATGGCCAGACGCTAGGCAATTGATTGCCTTGCCGCAACATTTGGCTTCGTTTGCTGCGCCACGCCAGCGAATTTTCTGTTGGTATCGGTGATCTCGGCCATCAGCCACTCGCGGAAGGCCCGCGCCGGAGCGGTTTCCTTGATGCCCTTGGCGCGCACGATATAATAGTGCCAATGGTCCTTCATGTCGAAATTGAACGGCCTCACCAGCCAGCCCTCGAGCAGCGCGTCGGTTGAGAGGATCTGGTCGGCGAGCGCGAAACCCTGGCCGGCCTCCGCCGCCTCGATGGCCAGATGATTCTGGAACACCGTGCCTCGCCAGTCTTCGACTCCGCTGACGCCGCCTGCGGTCAGCCAATCGGCCCACCACTGTTTCCGCGATTCATGAAGCAGATTGTAATTGGCGAGATCGGCGGGCTTGAGCCTGCCTGCATCCTTGATGAGCGATGGGGCGGCGACCGGGAAAATCACCGCGTCGGTGAGCTTCATCACCTCCACGTCATCCCAGTTGCCGGCCCCATAACGAATGCCGACATCGGCCTCGCCGGAGCGGAAATCCGCCAGCTTGGAATTGGGGTCGATCGATAACTCGATGTCAGGGTGGAGTTCGTTAAAACGGCCAAGCCTGGGCACCAGCCAGCGCGAGGCAATCGACGGCTCGACGGTTACCAGTAGCTGCCGCACATCGCCCACCGCCGCTGCCTCGCGCGTCGCATCGGCGATCTGGTCGAACAGCGGGGTGAGCCGCGAGACATAGCGCAGTCCGGCATCGGTCAGGTCGACGCCGCGCCCGGTGCGAATGAACAGCTGGGTCCCCAACCACTCCTCGAGATCGCGGACATGACGGCTGATCGCGGCATGGGTGACGAAAAGTTCGGCAGCCGCATCGGTGAAGCTTGCGTGGCGAGCGGCGGCCTCGAAGGCCTTCAGCGCATTGAGGGAGGGGAGGCGGCGGCCCATGTTACGACCATGTATGTTTCAGGCATGTCAGGTTTTGTTACATGTATCGTAGGATATTGCCGTTTGTGTTGCAAGAGCGAAGGGCTCATATTGGCAACATCAGATCGAAGCACTTAGGAGAGCCACCATGAACTGGGTTTTTGACGCTTATTCAAATGTTTACCAGACTGCCATGATGCAGTCACACACTGCGGAGAAAAATGCTGCAGTTGCGAAGGACCGGGTCCATGTCAAGCGCTCTGCCATTCTCCGGCTGTTCGGCCGCCGTTAGACTCACCAGATTTAGTAGGCTCCGGCTCATGTGGCCGGGGCCGCTGCCACAAGATCGACCTCCACCACGAGCCGTTCATCGGCCAGACCGGCCACGATAAGCAAGGTTGCCGCAGGCATGTGGCCCTTCAGCATCCGGTCGCGGGTTTCGCGGTAGAGCCCGATGTGGGCGCGGTCGGTAATATAGACATGGGCATCGACCACGTTGGTGTGGCCCATGCCCGCCGCCGCAAGGATCGCCATGGCATTGTCCCAGGCCAACTGGTGTTGACGGGCGGGATCGGCTGGAATCTCACCCCCCACCTCGGCGCCCACCTGACCCGATACATGCACCACCCGCGCGCCCGCTGCCATCTCGATTGCTTGCGCATAGTTCGAGAATGGTTTGGGCGCGTTGGGTGTGACGATCGGTTTCAGCATGGGTGTGGCCTTGATGAGGGGTGAAGTCTGGTCATTTACGGGATGAGGCTGGTCACCATCTCGTTCTGGTTGGGGGCAACAGCGATACCATACAGCGCCCGGACACCGGCCGAGCCCTGCTTGACAAGACCCTGATAGTCACCGAGGAAGTGCCCACGGGCGATTGGCGCGTTGAGCATGTCGAAGGACGTATCGGTCAGCCTGATTTCGTTGCCCCAGCCGTTGGGCGTCGTGCAATTAACGCTGCAGCTGATGGCCCAGACATCGGTCATCTCGCCGCCCGCCGTCTTGTCATTGCGGAAGTCATAGTAGGTGACATGCACCTTGCCGCCTGATCCCACTTCAATGGATGGAATGAAGGCCTGGTTGCGCAGCTTGCTGGTGCTGGTGGGTGTCTTGTTGATGATCACCGGCTGCGACCACGTCGAGCCGTTGTTGACCGACATCGAAAAGGCGACGCGGTCGATGTTCTGCTGCTTGCCATCCTGCCACACCAGATAGAGATTGCCGTTGCCGCGATCAATGGCGAGATCGAACAGGATGTTGCCGTCGCGCACCGACTCCTTTGCGTCGGGCGTGATGGTGCCATTGGTGGTGACGGTGGTTTTGACCGCCAGCATGCCCGGACTGAAAGTGGCGCCACGGTCGGTGGACTTCACATAGCCGATGCTGGTCTGGCCGTTGTGATCGATCTGCGTGTAGAAATCGATCAGCGAGCCGTCATTCAGCACCACCACCTGGTTGGCGATCGTCTGGGCGTTGGGGCCGGGATCGAAAATCAGCTTGGCCGGCTCCCAGCTAGCTCCGCCATTGATCGTGCGGGCGAAATAGGCGGGTCCCCGATAGGAGCGGAAATTGTCGGTGTTGCCACCGCGATTGACCGCTTCCTTGTGGCGGGCGCGGGCATTGGCGGCGCCATCGCCATGCGTGGAACCCGAGGGCAGCGTGTTGTCGAACAGCCGGTCCCATACCGCATAGACATAGGCAGAGTTGGTGGGATCGGCGGTCATGGCGTTCTTGTCGTTGAAGGCCTTGCCATCGGTGTCGCGGATCAGAACCTTTGGAGCGCCCCAGCTGGCGCCGCCGTTTGTCGATTTGCTGACCAGCATGGCATTGATGCCGCCACCGCCGTCGGGCCGGTCATTGTTGAAGGACAGCGCCATGTAATAGACCGATCCGTCGGGCGAGAAGGTTACCCACGGGTCGGTCGAGCGGTCATAGGCGAAATCACCTGAACCGCCCGTGCATTTGTTGATGGCGGGGACGATGACATTCGCCCAGGTGGCGCCGCCATCGTTCGAGTAGCCAGACATGACGCTGCGGGCGCCGCCGTTCGACCAGCGGTCCTGCTGCCAGCCGCCAACCAGATTGTTTGAGTTGAGCGGATTGACGTCGATCCATGGCTCGACCTCGGCATTGAGGTAATTGGTGCCCGGTTCGCCGCCGATGTTGCAGGAGGCGAAGGGCGATCCGAAGCTGACCAGAACCGGCGGCGCTATCGCCTGGCTGGTGCCGCTCATGGCCATGAGCGCCGCGCCCGAAAGCAGTGCCGTGGCGAAGGCCGGACGCAATTTTCCAAACTTGAACATGGGAGTCTCCCTGAAATGTGCCCGGCAGGCGGGCATTGTCTTGCCGCGGAACCAGCCAATCACGTGTTGGGCCGGGATGCAAGCCGGGGTGCGCTATCGATACTCTTGCGAGTTGCCACTCTGACCGTTCGGTGCCAGTCTGGCGGTGTGACACACAACTCGCGAGGAGGCCGCCATGGCGAAAGCATACTGGATTGCGATGTATCACGAGGTGAGGAACCCGGAAGCCTTGGCCGCCTACGCCAAACTCGGCGGACCCGCTATCGAGGCAGGCGGTGGCCGGTTTCTCGCGCGGGGCATGCCGGCCAAGACCTACGATGCCGGCATGGACCAGCGCACGGTTCTCATCGAGTTCGACAGCGTGGCGAGCGCCATTGCGGCTTACGACAGCGCTCCATACCAGGCCGCGCTAAAGCTGCTGGGAGATGCTGTTGTGCGCGACATCCGCATTGTCGAGGGCGTTGCGTGAAGGCGGTTGGCACCGGCTTCGTCACCATCCCGTTGACATTGTTCGCAATGGCCAGGCCCTGAAAGCTGCATTCCAAAACTCAAGGGGCGAGACAAATAGAATGCACACGGATGACCTCGAAGCCGACGAACACGCTGCCGTCAGAGGATGAAATCAGCAGCCGTATAGGCAGTATGGAGCACACTGCCGTCGGTAATCCTCAACACGAATTCAAAGGCCGCATCGGCATCAGTGTTCAGCCGCATCAAAGTATCAGTTCCAGAGGTAATGAGGCTGAGACCGCCGGTGGCCTTCGAACCGAAGGTGAAACTCTGATTGCCTCCCACGCCGGCACCTGCATCGATCTTTTTCAGGTTGATGAGATCGCCGATTGCGG
>JANPCS010000214.1:0-6759 GCA_031431065.1 Hyphomicrobiales bacterium
GTCCCAAGCTCTCCCACGGTTGTAGCCGGAGGATGGACGGGCGACACCAAAGCGCGCTTCGGCCGGGCGGCCGCCCGGCCGAAGCGGAAACAGGGTTGCAGCATGCTGCAACCCTGTTGTCGAGATACAAGGAAAGGGGCCTGCCGCGAAGCGGTGGGATAGGTGAGGGACCGCAGGACACGATACCCAGCGGTCCCTCATCTCCCCCATCATGCTGCGCATGACGGGTCCCCTTCTTCTCCCGCTCAACGGGCGAAGACATAATATTCAATCCACCGGCACCGGCACATCCGTCTGCTTGCCACTCGACTTCTCGCGCGCGAAGACCGCTATGGCGGCCAGCAAGAGGAGGATGCCTTGGGAGTGCTGGGTCAGGGGATCAAGCGATCGTGGCGCGCGCCCTCAAACAACATCCACATCGAGTGCCCCCACCCCGGCGATTTCCGCATGGAGCCGGTCGCCGCGCTGCACGGCGGCAACGCCCGACGGCGTACCGGTGAAGATCAGGTCGCCGGGTTTCAGTGCGAACAGTTTCTTCAGTTCGGCGATGATCTCGCCAACGTTCCAAATCAGGCCGGCGAGATCGGCGGTCTGGCGGCGCTGGCCGTTGACATCGAGCGTGATGGCGCCTTGCGCCAATTCGTCCGTCATCGGAACAATTTCGCCGATGGGAGCGGAATAGTCGAAGGACTTGGCGGCCTCCCAGGGCTTGCCGCCTTTCTTGGCCTCGGCCTGCAAGTCGCGGCGGGTCATGTCGAGGCCCACGGCATAGCCAAATATACCGGCGCCGGGGCCCATCGCCATCACGAGTTCGACTTCGTGATGGACGTCCTGCGAGCCTGACGGATAGGGGAATCGGCCATCCAGCACGATCGCATCGGCGGGTTTCATGAAGAAGATGGGCGAGCCCTTCAGGTCATTGCCCATTTCCTTCACGTGCTCGGCATAGTTGCGGCCGACACAGAAGATGCGGTTGACCGGAAAACGCAGGCCGCTTCCCGCGATTGGAACGGTCACACGTGGTGCTGCTGCAAAGACAAGTTTCATGCCAGCACCACATTGCGTTCGGCGAAGGATTTGCGTGTCGCGTCAGCCGAGCCGTTCATGTCGATGGCGCGGCAGGCGGCTTCGATCACCTCGGTGTCAAACCCCAAAGTGCGGGCATCTTCGGCCGAATAGCGCACGCAGAAATCAAAGGCCAGGCCAACGCATGTCACATGCGTGAAGCCGCGCTCTTTCAAGTAACCGCCAAGCCCGGTCGGCGTTTTGTGATCATTTTCGAAAAATGCCGAATAACTATCGATGGCCTTGCGATAGCCCTTGCGGATGATCAGTTCGGCATGCGGAATATCGAGGCCGTCATGGAACGCCGCGCCCTTCGTCCCCTGGATGCAATGATCCGGCCACAGCGTCTGCGGGCCGTAGTCCATGCTCACCATCTCGAAGGCTTGCTTGCCGGGATGAGTGGAAGCAAAGGACGAGTGACCCGCCGGATGCCAGTCCTGGGTCAGCACCACATGCTGGAAGCCATGGGCGATGCGGTTGACCTTGACGACGATCTCGTCGCCACCGGCCACCGCGAGACGGCCACCGGGGCAGAAATCATTCTGCACATCGATGACCAGAAGCACGTCACTGTCCTTGCGCATGGTGTCACCTCACATTTCGGCAATCGCCGCGGCACAGCCCTTGAAGGCGGGGAAACGGTCGACGATCACATAAACCGGGATTGGCCGCATGACCTGGGCCAGTCGGCCCTTCTCCTGGAAATTGGTGCGGAACGGCCCGGTCTTCAACCGCTCGACAATCGAAGGTGCTATGCCACCCGCCAGATAGACGCCGCCCCTGGCCTGCATGGTCATGGCGGCGTCACCGGCGATGCGGGCCAGCCAGGTGATGAACTGGTCGAGCGTCTTCACCGCCGCCGCGTCGGTTCCGGCCAAGGCTGCCTGCAGCACCTCTTCCGGCGTTTGCTGGGCGGGTTTCTCGGCAATCGCGCGGTACATCAACAGCAACCCGCCGCCGGTGATGGCGTCCTCGGATTCAAACGGAATGCCGGGCTTGGTCATCTTCTCGCGCCAGTCATATTCGTCGCGTGTCACCACCGGCAATGTGATGTGGCCGACCTCGCCCGGAAGCGCCATCCAGCCGCCACCGGGGAGTGGTGCCAGCGTCGCCATCCCCAGCCCGGTGCCGGGGCCGAGCACGATCTTGACCGATGGCTTCGGCGGGGTTTCACCGCCGATCTGCACGATATCATCGCCCTCAAGATGCGGCAACGACAGGGCGAGCGCCTCAAAATCATTGAGCAGGCGAAAGCGCTCAGCCAACGCTGCCTTTTTCAGCGACTCGCGGGTGAAGGTCCAGTCGCGGTTGGTCAAGCCCACCGTCTCGCCCTCGATGGGGCCAGCGACCGCGATGGCGGCGGCCACCGTCTGGGTCAGGCCCTTCATCTTCACGTAAGCGCCGATCGACTCCTCGAGCGAGCCGAAATTGTTGTTCTTCAGGACTTCGATCTCGCGGATGCGGGTGGAACCGGGTTCCACCAGACCAAAGCGTGAATTGGTGCCCCCGATATCGCCGACAAGTGCCAGTTCAGTCATCATATACCCCTGGCCTTTCCAGTGCCACGAGACGGGAAATTGGGCAACAGCGAATGCTGGACGCTTCGGCGAAACCCGTCTAGTTACGGCCAAAGCTTTTCAAAATCGGACAAAAAGTGACCAACCCGCTTGAACAGGAAGTGGCGCGCAGGCGCACCTTCGCCATCATTTCGCACCCCGACGCCGGCAAGACGACGCTGACCGAAAAGCTGCTGCTGTTCGGCGGCGCCATCCAGCTGGCCGGACAGGTGCGCGCCAAGGGCGACCGCCGCCGCACCCGCTCCGACTGGATGTCGATCGAGCGGGCGCGCGGCATTTCGGTGGTCACCTCGGTGATGACCTTTGAATATGAGAACGTGGTCTTCAACCTGCTCGATACGCCGGGCCACGAGGACTTTTCCGAAGACACCTACCGGACGCTCACCGCCGTCGATGCCGCCGTCATGGTCATCGACGCCGCCAAGGGCATCGAGGCGCGCACCCGCAAACTCTTCGAGATCTGCCGCCTGCGCGATATCCCGATCATCACCTTCGTCAACAAGATGGACCGCGAGTCGCGCGATCCCCTGGACCTGCTCGACGAGATCGAGAAGGGCCTGGCGTTGACCGTGGCGCCGATGGTCTGGCCGATCGGCCAGGGCAAGGAATTCGCCGGCACCTATGATCTGAACAGTCCGCGGGTGCGCCAGCTGGAGCAGGACCCGGCGGGCGTCGTGGTATCGGGTCCCAACGATCCGCTGATCGACAAGCTGATCAAGGGCGACGTGCTGGCCAAGTGGCGCGACGAGATCGAGCTGGTCAAGGACCTGTGCCACAGTTTTGACGCCCAAGCCTTTCTCGAGGGCCATCTCTCGCCGGTCTATTTCGGCTCGGCGATCAAGAATTTCGGGGTGCGCGATTTGCTCGCGGCACTCATCACCTATGCGCCGAGCCCACGCGATCAGCAGGCCTCGGGCCGCGTTGTGCATGCCACCGAGCCCAAGATGACAGGCATCGTCTTCAAGATCCAGGCCAACATGGACCCCAACCACCGCGACCGCATCGCCTTCATGCGGCTGGCATCAGGCAAGTTGACGCGCGGCATGAAAGTCAAGTTGGTGCGCACCGGCAAGATGGTGGCCTTGAATGCCCCGCAGTTCTTCTTCGCGCAGGACCGCTCGATTGCGGATGAAGCCTATGCCGGCGATGTGGTGGGCATTCCCAATCACGGCCTGTTGCGCATCGGCGATACGCTGACCGAGGGCGAGGACATCGTCTTCACCGGTGTCCCGAGTTTCGCGCCGGAAATCCTGCGGCGCGTCAAGCTTGGCGATCCGATGAAGGCCAAGAAGCTGCGCGAGGCGCTGGAGCAATTGGCGGAAGAGGGCGTCGTGCAGCTGTTCATTCCGGCCGATGGCTCGCCGGCCATCGTCGGCGTGGTCGGTGCCCTGCAGCTCGATGTGCTAGCCGACCGGCTGGCGAACGAATATGGCGTCCCCGTCACGTTCGAATCGTCGCGCTACGAGGTGATGCGCTGGATCGCCTGTGAGGATCCAAAGAAGCTCGACGAATTCATCGCGGCAAATCGCTTCTCCATCGCCAATGATCTTGACGGCGACCCGGTGTTCATGGCGCAATCGGCTTTCAGTCTCAACTACACGCTGGAGCGTTCGCCCGGCATCATCACCACCGAGATCAAGGAAATGCACAAGGCCGCATGAATATGAGCCTGCCGTTCCTTCCCGGCGATTTCACGTTGTTGCATGCCGTCGCGGTCGGGCTGATCTTCGCGCTGTGGGGCCTCTACACGCCGATCCTCGCCATCATCGGCAAGGGATCGCTTAACACCCAGCTGCACGCGGTGCGCTTGCGCTGGCTGCACATGCATCAGAGCGTGGCGCGCGACCAGCGCGTCCTCGATGCGCTGCTACTGGGCCACATCTCAAGTTCGATATCGTATTTCGGATCGGCGACGCTGATTATCCTGGCGGCACTGGTGGGGACGCTCGTCAGCATCAACCGCGTTTACATCGTCACCCGCGAGCTTGCTTTCCTCGCGCCAATGAGTGCCGACCTGTTCGCGCTCAATTTCGCGCTTGTCGCATTGGTCCTGGTGCTGTCGCTGTTTGCCTTCACCTATGCGCTTCGCAAGATGGCCTATGTCTTCGCCATGCTGGGCGGTCTCGATATCAACGCACTTCCGACGCCGGAGGTGGGCGAGATGGCAGATCAGACCGCGCGGGTGCTGACCGAAGCGGTGAAGTCGATCAACAACGGCATCCGCGGATTTTATTATGCTGTTGCATTGCTGTTCCTGTTCGCCGGACCCATTGCCTGCATCGCGGCGACGCTGCTGATCACCGGCATTCTCTACTATCGCCAGCTTTATTCGCCAACCGCCATTGCTATCGCCCGCTATGTCGAGGCGCTGAAGAAGGTCAAGGGGTGATTGCCGTCCTTCGTTTTTCCGTGGCCTGCGATAACCAGCTTGCGAAGATCGCTTTAACTTTTCCAGCGTCCTCGGAAGGCACCATGAGATAGTCGGCCAGGCCGAGATCATCGTGGATGCCGATCTCCCCTATGGATTCGATCGATACGGCAGCCTGGCCAGGCTGCGGATGAATGCGGAACATGGCGTAACCAACCGAACCAAGGCGCTGCTCGATCAGTTTCTGCCTTGCGACGCGCAACTCGTTTGCGGCACTGTAGGCCGGCAATATTTCGACAATGACGTAAGGTCTCTTGAACTCGAGCAACGGCATGATTCCTTCGATGACTTCCGCCTCGCCGCCCTCGACATCGATTTTCACGATGGCGATTTCATCCGGAATCATGTCCGGGGGAATGTCATCGACACCCAGAACCACGACAGGCTTCGTGCCAACGACGCCTTGCCGGAAACCTTCCACCAGGCTAGCCGAGGGGTCGGTACCATCTTTCCGGAACAACTGGAGTTGGAGAACGGAGGTTCGAACGCCAAGGCCTGCCGGGACGACGGTGTAGGGCAGGCCGTTTGCGGCTGCCAGTTCCTGCGCATAATCGGCACATGCCGGATTCGGTTCGAAACCGAGATAGGTTCTTTGAGGATCCGCTGCCGCGACCTTCAACATCGTCTGGCCAAGGTTGACGCCAACGTCGATGAATCCGCCCTGCTTGAGCTTGAACAACCCGGCAATGAGACTGGCCATCCAGGCCTCGTGAACATAGGTTTTCCGGCCGTTGACGATGGGGATCCTGAAGCGGCGTCCGAATGCTTCCTCGACATAACTACGATTGAAGAAACCAAGTTTCTTGAAAATAAAATGTGCAGCGCGGTGGCGCAGGGCCGGCATGTATCTACCTTTCAATCAGGGCCAAAATCCCGGTCTCAGCATGCGGGCGATCGCCGGAGTGGATGCATCTTGAAAGATGCTTGCATACGACCTGTACGCGGTCAATCAGCCCCGCACGCCTAACTTTGCCGCCTCGGCTGCCAGTTTTTCGATTGCCGCCCAGTCCTTGGTGGCGATCAGTTTCTTCGGCGCCATCCATGAGCCGCCGATTGTGATGACATTCGACAGCTTGAGATAGTTTGGCGCCGTCCCGGGTGTGATGCCGCCCGTCGGGCAGAAGCGCACCTGCGGCAGGGGCGAAGCGAGAGATGCGAGATAGGCGGTGCCGCCGGCGGGTTCGGCGGGGAAGAATTTCTGAATGCTGTAGCCCCATTCGAGCAGCGCCATGCATTCGGAGGCGGTGACGCCGCCCGGCAAAAGTGCGATGTCATAATCCCCGGCGGCACCCAGTAACTTACCCGTCGAGCCCGGCGATACCGCGAATTTGCAGCCGGCCTTGTCGCTGTCCTGCAATTGCTCCGGCGTCAACACGGTGCCGGAACCGACGATGGCGCCTTCCACTTCCGCGACAATGGCGCGGATGCAATCCATGGCCTGGGGCGTGCGCAGCGTGATCTCGAGCACCGGCAAGCCGCCCTTCACCAGGGCGCGCGCCAGCGGCACGGCATCCGCGACATTGTCGATCACCATCACCGGCACCACCGGCGCCAGCTTCAACGCGGCTTCGAGGCCAACTTGATAATACGAGTCACGTTCAACTCCAGTCTAGCCCCTCCCCCTTGTGGGGGGGGGTATAGTGATATGTAATCGAGTTCTGGATTGATGACCATAGTCTTTGAGTTTTA
>JANPCS010000215.1:0-3243 GCA_031431065.1 Hyphomicrobiales bacterium
GTCCCAAGCTCTCCCACGGTTGTAGCCGGAGGATGGACGGGCGACACCAAAGCGCGCTTCGGCCGGGCGGCCGCCCGGCCGAAGCGGAAACAGGGTTGCAGCATGCTGCAACCCTGTTGTCGAGATACAAGGAAAGGGGCCCACCACGTAGTGGTGGGATAGGAGAGGGGCAATCGGGCATTTCATTGATGTAGTCCGGTTGCCCCTCTTCTCCCCCAAACTTCGTTTGGGTCCCCTTCTTCTCCCCGCAAATGCGGGGCGAAGACGTAGAGGTCATTCTCAAGACAGTGGCAAACTCTTACGGCACGGCCTAGTATCTGCTCATGCTGACCCCGCTGAAATCCGAAGTGCAGAAGGTCGGCGATCTCGCCCATGAGGCGCGGCGCTTCCGCACCATTTTGTGGACGTTCGAGAAGAACGTCGAGCTGCTGTTCAAGGGTACGGGGCTCGCCGCCGAGGTCGATCATGAGGCCTTGGCCGAGGCCTTCTCGCGCTGGCGCCTGGCTTTCGACCAGACCAAGCACCTGGCCGGCATCGACCGCCAGGATTTCGTCATCTTCGCCGCCGGCATGATGTTGAAGGAACTGCTGGCGGCCCGCCCCATCACCGCCATCGTGCCTTCGGATCTGGGACTGCCGGCCATTCCGGAAACGCTCGATCACCGATTGAAGCGTTGGCCCGAGGGCTATGCCTACACCAGCTTCTGCCTGTCGGTCGCCACCGCCGTGCTGCACGAGACCGGCGATCTGGAGCCCAAGGAATCAGGCGTGGCGGACGATCCGCGTTTCTGGGATTCCTTCCGCGAGAACGCCGCCGAAAATCCCGCCAACGCCATCGCGTTTTTCGACATGGTGGTCGGCCTGCAACCCAATTGGTCGGCCCCCGACGTGCCGTGGATGCGGCGCACCTTCCTTGATCGTAAGCAGTCGCTCGAAACCGCCGCCAAGCCGGCAATCGGCTAGGCCGGGGAGGACAAAACGTGGCGGCCACGCGCATTCTGATCGTCGACGATCACCCGCTGTTCCGCGAGGCCCTGAAAGGCGCCATCGCCGGCGGCGTCAAGGGCGCGGAAATCTCCCAGGCGGGCTCTCTCGATGCGGCCCGTGGCTTTCTTGACAAGGATGACGGCATCGATCTGATCATGCTCGATCTCCGCATGCCGGGCGTCCAGGGCCTGTCGGGCCTCATCTATCTCCGGGCGCAGTATCCCAACATTCCCACCGTCGTCGTCACCGCCGCCGATGACGGCGGTCTCGTCCAGAAGGCCTTGAATCTCGGGGCTGCCGGCTTTATCCCGAAGACCTCCGGCATCGAGACCATCGTCACCGCCGTCACTGCCGTGCTCAACGGCGACATCTGGGCCCCCGAAGGCCATGACCAGCCGCATGCCGCCGACAAGGAAGGCGAAGACATCGCAAGGCGCATCGCCACCCTCACCGCGCAACAAATCCGTGTGCTGATGATGTTGCGCGAGGGCCTGCTCAACAAGCAGATCGCCTACGAGCTCAATATCTCGGAAGCCACCATCAAGGCGCATGTCTCGGCGATCTTGCAGAAGCTCAAGGTGTCGAGCCGCACCCAGGCGGTCATCGCCGCCAGCCGCATCGACGGGAATGCCGCCACGGAGTGACTATTCGGCCGCCGCCGAGCGGATGGCGGCATGCGACATTGCCGCCCGCAATGCCGCGGGCTTCACCGGTTTTCTGAGCAGATGCACGTCATGGGCCAGCGCCAGGTCGGCCACGGCCGGCGTGCGGTCGGCGGTGATGAGCACCGCCGGAATCGGGCGGCGGGCCCTGGTCCTCAGTATACGGATGACTGCAATCCCGTCCTCGTTGTTGAGATGATAGTCGGCGAGGATCATGTCGATCTTTCCATCGGACTCGGCCAGTACCGCAAGCGCTTCCGCCCCGCTCGCCGCCGTGTGGACCGTGTTGCCCCAACCGCCGAGCAGCAGCCGCATGCCTTCGAGGATCGGCTTTTCATTGTCGATCACCAGCACGCTGAAAGCCCCCGTCAGGGCCGGCGGCTGGATGCGCCGCGGCCGCGAAGCAATCACGGCCGGCAGCGCTGCGGCGATCGGCACATCGACAGCAAAGAGCGAACCCCGGCCCGGCATCGAGCGCACCGTGATCTCGGCATCGAGCACCTTGGCAATGCGCTCGACAATCGACAATCCGAGGCCAAGGCCCGACGTGCCGTCACCGTCCGGTTGCAGGCGCTGGAATTCCTGAAAGATCACCTGGAGCTTCGAATGTGGGATTCCGGTGCCGCTGTCATAAACCGCGATGCGCAAACTGTTGCCGCGCCGCAGGCAGCCCATCAGCACGCGGCCCTCCTTCGTGTACTTGATGGCATTCGACACCAGATTTTGCAGCACCCGGCGAAGCAGCTTGCGGTCCGATTGAACGGTGAGGCCACAGGGCATGACCTTGAACTTCAGGCCTTTCTTGCGCGCCGCCGGGCCGAACTCCAAAGCCAGCGTCTGCAGAATATCGACAATACGGAACGGTGCCGGTTCGGCTTTCATGGCGCCGGCATCGAGCCGCGAAATATCGAGCAGCGCATTGAGAATTTCTTCCACTGCCTCAAGCGAGGAATCGATATTGCGCACCAGCTCGCCATCCTTCGACCGCTTCATCCGCTCCACCAGGCTCGACGTGAAAAGTCTGGCCGCATTGAGCGGCTGCAGGATGTCGTGGCTGGCCGCCGCGATGAAGCGGGTTTTGGAGAGATTGGCCGCGTCCGCAAAGGCCTTCGCCTCCGCCAGTTCGGCATTGAGCCGGGTCAGCTCCGCCGTGCGCTCGCTCACCCGGCGTTCCAGCGACTCGTTCGAACGCTGCAACGCTTCCGCCGCCTCGACACTTTCGGTGGAATCGATGACCGTGACGACGATGCCGCCGTCCGGCATCGGGCTCGAACGGATTTCCAGAACCTGGCCAGTATCCGTCCGCTTCTCCCGGAAGACCTCGTGCCGGATGGCGACGCGCTCCACCCGATCATCCAGCGCCACACGACCGCTTTCCGTCCGCGACAAAAACTGATCGAAAACTTCCGTCATCGGCATCCCGACGCGGTTGCTATCCTGGCCGAGCCCGAAGTACTCCGGCAGCGTGTTGTTCCAACACACCAGCGTCATGCCGGGCTCGAACACCGCGAGGCCCTGGTCGACGCTGTCGATGGCCGATTGCAGCAGGTCGCGGTTGTGCTGGATCGCTGCTGAAGCATCATCCAGCAATTTCA
>JANPCS010000216.1:0-13204 GCA_031431065.1 Hyphomicrobiales bacterium
CCACCTTGCCCTCAACCTCATCCGTGCCATGCCCGGTAAAACATCCATCAAAGGAAAACGAAAACTCGCGACATGGGATACCGCATACCTTCTAGCCGCGCTCGGCCTCAATGCGCATTAACCTGGACTCGTTGCCCTGCATGCTACCCCCACCGCCATGAAAACAATTCACGTCATCGGCGCCGGGATGGCGGGTTCGGAAGCGGCATGGCAGGCGGTGAACTTGGGCGTGCCGGTGGTGCTGCACGAGATGCGCCCGAAGACTGGCACCGAGGCGCACAAGACCGGCGGCTTTGCCGAGCTTGTCTGCTCCAATTCCTTCCGCTCGGACGATGCCGAGCAGAATGCCGTGGGCCTTCTGCATTGGGAAATGCGGCAGGCCGGGTCGCTCATCATGGCTCTGGCCGACCGCCACAAGGTGCCGGCCGGCGGCGCGCTGGCGGTCGATCGCGATGCGTTTTCGGAGGATGCGACCGCAACACTGAAGCGGCATCCGCTGGTGCGCGTCGAGGAAGGCGAAATCGCCGGCTTGCCGCCGCCTGAATGGCAGCATGTGATCATCGCCACCGGGCCGTTGACATCGCCTGCCCTCGCCCAGGCCATTCGAACATTGACAGGTGAGGACTCGCTGGCCTTTTTCGATGCCATTGCCCCCATCGTGCATCGTGAGAGCATCGACATGGATGTAGCGTGGTTCCAGTCGCGCTATGACAAGGTTGGCCCCGGCGGCACCGGCAAAGACTATATCAACTGCCCGATGACGCGTCCGCAATACGAGGATTTCGTCCGTGCGCTGATGGATGGCGAGAAGGCCGATTTCAAGGAATGGGAGAAGTCGACGCCCTACTTCAGCGGCTGCCTGCCGATCGAAGTGATGGCGGAGAGCGGGCCCGAGACCTTGCGGCATGGGCCGATGAAGCCGCGCGGCCTCACCAATGCGCATGACCCTCAAGTCAAACCCTACGCAGTGGTGCAGTTGCGGCAGGACAACAAGCTCGCAACGCTCTACAATATCGTCGGTTTCCAGACGAAACTGAAATACGCCGATCAGGTGCGGGTGTTCCGCACCATCCCGGGACTGGAGAATGCCGAATTCGCGAGGCTTGGCGGCTTGCACCGCAACACGTTTCTCAACAGTCCGCGGGTGCTCGATCAGCAGCTGCGCCTCAAGGCCGATCCGCGGCTGCGCTTTGCCGGGCAGGTGACGGGTGTTGAAGGCTATGTCGAAAGCGCCGCCATGGGCCTGATGGCGGGACGCATGGCGGTGGCCGAGATCAAGGGCGAAAGCTTCACCATTCCGCCGCCGACGACGGCACATGGCGCGCTGATCAACCACATCACCGGCGGGCACATCGAGACCACCGATGCGCGAGGGTCATCGTTTCAGCCGATGAACATCAACTTCGGCCTCATGCCACCGATCGACAAGGTGAAGATGGTGGACGGCAAGCGGCTGAAGCACACCGAGCAGGCGGTTGCTCGCAAACGGGCTTATACAAATCGCGCCAAGGCCGATTTCGAAAACTGGCTCGGCGGCTTCACGGCACTGGCCGCCGAATGATCCAGAAACGCAGGCTGCTGAGGGGTGGCGTGGCTGCGAGATTGCCGAAGATCTGATCGATCAGCAGTGTGGTTCCGGGTTTCACCTCGACGACAATGGGCGGCGGGAGCACTGGCGTTGCAGCCAAAGCCGCACGGGCAGCCTCGAGCAGTTGCTTCTGGTCGACGCTCAGGGTTTCGGTCTCGAGCCTGATTGTCACCACGCTGGCATCGAAACTGGCGGTCAGCGGTTTTTGCGGCTCGCTCGCATTATAGATTTGCTGTGCCGTGAAGGGCCCCAGAAGCTTGCCGCCCGAGCCCAAATCAAGCACCAATGGCTGGTTGGAATTGAAACTGACATAGTCCGGCGACACAGCTGCCTGATTGAAGCCCAGCCGCTCGTTCAGTGCCTGGGCGATGGCCCAGTCGTTGTCCACATCCGCAAAGGGAGTTTTCGCGTCACCCTCGAACCAGGGTTTGAGGAGATCGAGGCCGCCCACATCTTTCAGCGCGTAGATGATCGAGCTGCCGTCCGAGCCAACCTCGGGGTTGAGCAATCCCGCCGGCGCGATCTTGCCATCCTTCAGGACGCCGTTCGATTCAAGTAATGAGACGAGACGCTTGTACTGACTCGACATCGTCAGGCCATTGGCGCCCATGGGACCAACTGAACCAATGACCAGCAACACGCCAACCGCGCCGAGGATAGCCCGCATGTCAGCACGGTTGCGGCGGATGGCGAGGTAGAGGACGAGTGCCGCGACCCAGACGGCGACAAGGGCGATGCCATAGCGATCGGGCGTTACGCCATAATCCGTCAGCCGCCGCCAGATGGCGATGCCGAGCAGGATGGCGGGGACGATCAGCAGGAAGAACCAGCCGCGCATGAAATAGCGCAGCAACCTGGTGCCCTGCTCACGCCATGGCCAGGCGATGAGCCAGCAGGCGGTGCCACCGATGGCGAAGATGGTCACCATGATGCCGATCTGGCCGCGCGGCAGCTCTCCCTCGATCAGGATTTTCAGCGCATAAGCATGGAGGATCAGCGCATAGACGGCGATGACCGGCACCGCGATATAATTGACCAGCACGGATATGCCGCGATCCAGCAAGCTGCCGGTGTGCGGCTGGATATCGACCTCCTCATCGAGTTCGCGCGGCATTAGCGACAGGCCATAGAGCGGACCGATGAGTGACGCCGCGGTGAACCAGATGTGTTCATGCATGTCGCAGATGCCCGCTCCGAAGAGAACATTCAGCGCTTCGACGATGGCCGACAGGCCGAGGGCAAACAACAGGGCGACGACGGAGCTGAGCAGTGCCGCCAGCCCGAAGCGCAGGTTGAAGAGCCAGATCGTCCCCTGGTTGACAGCGCCGCGCATGAAGGGTGCTATCATCAACAAAGGCAGAAGGCCGGCGAAGAGAAACAGCGTGTTGGTATGGAGTGAGTACTGAAAGTAACCTGCAAGACCAACAATAACCCCGGCGGCCAGGGCCACGATCCAGTTGATGCCACGTTGCAGATTGCGGCCTTCGGCCAGCAGATGAAAGGTACCGGCGGCAATGAAGGCCGCTGAGGCTCCGGTGGCCACGCGGCCATCGTGATCGCTGTTGCCGCCGATGATGTTCAACCAGCCGCACAGGGCAATCGAGATCACAGCGGGAATGGGGAAACGCAGGAAAGTTGAGGATAGATCGGGCACCAATCGTTCCAGCCTCTGTGCCCAGGTCATTCGAGTCTCCCTCAAAAACTGTCCCGCCTGGCGTAATACCACAGAGTGATCTGGCGGCGGAGTTGTGTCACGGAGCGTGGCGTGTCCGGGGCGCGCGCGATGCGGTCGAGATAGAGGTTGGTTAAACTCACCGGCAGAAATGCCGGAAGCACGGATGGCTTCAGCTTCGGCCGCAAGGCGCGGGCCTCCGCAAGCCGCTTGCGAGCGTGAGAAATGCCACCGGGCACGTCCATGCCCGGTGGCAGAAATGGCACCCGGCGTTGGGGATCTCCAAGGATCAGCGCCAAGCCATGGGCAACACCGGCGAGCCCCGCAACTTCGGCTGTCCGCCGCGCTTCGGTGGGATCGAGGATCATTGCGGCCAACTGGATCAGCGCTGAACTTGTTTCGCCAAGATAGGCTTCGAGCGCCGTGACATCGGGCATCGGATCGGCGTAGAGATCGAACTCGCGGGCGATGACGAGGTCTCGCAGAGGCGCTACAGGCAGCCTGCCTGCTGCGATGGCGTGGGCCAAAGCCTGAGCGGCGGGATGGTCAACCACGCTGCCAGAATATATTCCCTCCAGCGTATCGCGCCACCATTGCTGGCGGATCAGGCCGATGTGCGGTTCGCTCACCAGGTTGCGGATGCGGGCGACTTCGAGGTTGAAGGCATAGAGTGCAAAGAGATGCGGCTGAGCTTTTTCTGGCGCAAACAGCGTGGCGAGAAAGCGGTCTTTGTCGTGGGCACGCACCAGGCCGCGGCAGTATGTATCCGCAGTGTTCATGGACCGTGGTCCACGGCGACCAATGCAGCGGCGACCCGGCGGCGTTCGCCCAGCAGCAGATTATAGGTGGCGATGGCGTGGCCTGTTGCCATTGGATCAAACATCAAGCCCGACGCCTCCAGGGCTTCACGCACCGCCCGTGGCGGTCTTGCCATTGCGGCTCCCATGCCGATCAGCAGCAGGTCGATTTCGGCGCGTTCGGCCTGCACCATGGCAAAATCCTCCGGCGCCAACTGCGGAGAACCTGGGCTCCAGGCATAGATGCCCGACGGCAGCGCCAGGATCGATCCGCGGTGCGACATGCCAGCGAAACTGAAACCGCCCCGGCCATAGCCTTCGATTTCCGCCCGGCCGGGGAAGTGCGCCGTCACGGACGGGCGGCGGCCGCTGCCTTTGCTTCCGCCTTCTGCGACTCGCGCGACGTGCCGAGCAGCAGCAGCACCGGAGCGGCGATGAAGAAGGACGAATAGGTTCCGACCACCACGCCCCAGATCATGGTGAAGGTGAAGCCGGCGATCACCTCGCCGCCGAACATGTAAAGAGACGTCAAGGCAATCAGCACCGAGACGGACGTCAGAAGGGTGCGCGGCAACACCGAGTTGATCGAGAAGTCGAGAAGATCGGCGACCGGCATGGCCTTGTACTTGCGCAGGAACTCGCGGATACGGTCGAAGATCACCACGGTGTCGTTGAGCGAATAGCCGATGATGGTGAGAATGGCGGCGATGATCGACAGGTTGAACTCCAATCCCAGGACACAGAACAATCCGATCGTCAGGATCACGTCATGCAGCAGCGAGGCGATGGCGCCCAAGGCAAACTGCCACTCAAAGCGGAACCACACATAAATCAGCACGAGGAAGAGCGCCACGACGACGGCGAGAATGCCCTCTTGGGCCAGCTCGCCGGACACTTTTGGGCCGACAACTTCAACGCTGCGGTACTCGACGCCGGACCCGAGCGCTTCCTTGACCTTCGCAACGGCCTGTTGCTGGATGTCCTCGCCGCCATCCTGGGTACCGACACGGATCAGCACGTCATTGGGCGAGCCATATTCCTGCAACTCCACTGCCCCCAAGCCCAGGCCATTAAGGGTCTGGCGCAGCTGATCGAGGTCGGCTGGCTGTCCAGTGCGGATGGTGATGTCGGTGCCGCCCTTGAAGTCGACGCCGTAGTTCAGGCCCACGGTCAACAGCAATATGAGCGAGATGGCGCAGAGGATTCCTGAGAGGAAGAAGCCGAAGCGGCTGAACTTCATGAAGGGAATCTTGGTGTCGTCCGGAATGAAGCGATAAGGTTTCATGGATTCCTCCGCTCCTAGAGCGGAACCTCCTTGGGGCGCCGCATTTTCACCCAGACCGAGACGATCAATTGGGTGAGCGTGAAGGCGGTGAACATGGTTGTGACAATGCCGATGAACAGCGTGACGGCGAAACCGCGGATGGGGCCGGAGCCGACCCCGAATAGTGCGAGTGCTGCAATCAGCGTCGTCAGGTTGGCGTCCCAGATGGTACCGAGGGCTGCTTTGAATCCGGTCTCGATGGCATTCAGCGCCGTGCGGCCGTTGCGCCATTCCTCGCGGATACGCTCATAGATCAGCACGTTCGAGTCGACCGCCATGCCCATGGTGAGCACGATGCCGGCGATGCCGGGCAAGGTCAGCGTGAAACCGAAGAACGACATCAGGGCGATCAAGGTCAGAAGGTTCACCAGCAAGGCGAGATTGGCGAAGATGCCGAACAGGCCATAGGCGACGATCATGAAGACGAGAACGCCGGCAAGGCCAATGATCGACGCCAACAAGCCGGCGCGAATCGAGTCGGAGCCGAGGCTCGGCCCTACGGTGCGCTCTTCGACGATGGTGAGCTTGGCGGGCAAAGCGCCGGAGCGCAGCACGATGGCGAGATCGTTGGTTTCCTGGACCGTGAAGTTGCCGGAAATCTGGCCCGTGCCGCCGAGAATCGGTTCGTTGATGTTGGGGGCGCTGACGATGATGTCATCTAGGATGATGGCGAAGGGCTTGTTGACATTGTCGCGCGTCAACTTGGCGAAGCGTTCGGCGCCGCGCGTATTGAAGCGAAACGACACCACCGGCTGGTTCTGCTGATCGAAGGCACCGCGGGCATCGACCAGATCCGCGCCATCGACGGTGGCGCGCGATGACGTCTGAACCCACATTTTATTGGGCAACGCCTCGATCTCCTTCCCGGTAGCAGTCAACTTGCTGTCGCCGCTCGCTTTCTTTTTGGCGATCAACGCATCAACATCCTCCTTGAGCGGCAGCGCCTGGCATTCGGATGGCGGATTCTGGCCCTGAGCCGATGCCTGGCTCTCGCAGACAAGCTGAAAGGTCAGCTTTGCAGTGCGGCCGATGATATCCTTGATCTGGTCCGGGTTCTGCACGCCGGGCAACTGCACGGCGATGCGATCCTTGCCCTGCTGCTGGATGACGGGTTCCGATGTGCCGAGAGCGTTGATCCGGTTTTCGACAATCTTCAGCGATTGGGCGATCGCGGTCGCAATCTTCGCATCGAGGCCCGGACCGGAAAATGAAAACGTAAACTGCTGATCCTGCAATGCCAGTTCGAACAGCGCGGTCTGTACACCGCTGCCGAACAGGCCGGTGTCCAGCGGTATCAGGAGTTTCTTAAACTCGGTGTTGGCACGCTCGGCATCTTCCGGCTTGGTGACGCGCACGCGCACACCATTATCGAAGCGGTTGAGGCCGCTGTATCCGATCTTTGCTTCCCGCAGTGTGCCGCGGATGTCGCTGGAAAGCTGCTGGGCCAGCCGTTCGCGTAAATCCTTGCGGTCTACCTCGAGCAAAACGTTCGATCCGCCCTGCAGGTCGAGGCCCAGCGTCACCGGCCGCAAGCCATAGGGGCGCAGCTGGTCCTGCGTGGTCTTGGGCAGCACATTCGGCAGGGCCAGAATGACGGCCACCAGAATGGCGGCGAGGATGCTGAAGGTTTTCCAGCGGGGGAAATGCAGCATGTCGGCTTACTTGCTCTCGGTCTTGAGCGGTTCGCCCTTGGCGCGCACATCGGCGATGCCGGAGCGCAAAACGCGGACCTTGACGTTTTCGCCGATCTCCACCTGAAGCTCGCTGTCGTCAACGATCTTGAGAACTTTTCCGATCAGGCCGCCGGTGGTGATGATGGTATCGCCCTTGCCCACCTTCTTCAGCATTTCCTGATGATCCTTCATCTTGCGCTGCTGCGGACGGATAAGCAGGAAATAGAAAACACCCATGATGGCAACGAGCGGCAGGATCATGCCGATGAAATCGCCGGTCCCTGGCATGCCGGTGGCCTGGGCGAAGGCTGGAGTAATGAACACAGGAGGTCTCCCGATGAAAAACAGTGGCCGGAATATAGCTAGGGTTCTTGGCATTGCAACCAATCGATTGCCGCCGCTTTACGGACCTTCATTGCTCCGATAAGAGGCTCATATGACACAGGAAATCGATGTTTCGCTGCTCGCCCGCATTGCCGAGGCGCTGGAGCGCCTGGCGCCGGTCAAGCCCGTTGCGGCCAATATTGAGGCGCATGAGGCCTTTGTCTGGCACGCCCAGCCACCAGCACTTGAGTCTGTCAAAAAGGTCAACCGCGTCGAAATCGGGCTGCTGAAAGGCATCGATCTCACCCGCGACATCCTGATCGAGAATACCGAGCGTTTCGCCAAAGGCCTGCCTGCAAACAATGCGCTCTTGTGGGGGGCGCGCGGCATGGGCAAGTCCTCTCTGGTGAAGGCCGCCCATCACCTGGTCAATGCGCAGACCGGGCGCACGTTGAAGCTGGTTGAAATCCACCGCGAGGATATCGAGAGCCTGCCGCTGCTGATGCGCATCGTGCGCGAGGCCGGTCAATTCCGCTTCATCGTCTTTTGCGACGATCTCTCGTTCGATACGGAGGATACGTCCTACAAGTCGCTGAAAGCCGCGCTCGATGGCGGCATCGAGGGGCGGCCTGCGAATATGGTGTTCTATGCCACCTCGAACCGCCGCCATCTGATGCCGCGCGACATGATCGAGAACGAGCGTTCGACGGCGATCAATCCATCGGAAGCCGTGCAGGAGAAGGTGTCACTCTCCGACCGGTTCGGTCTGTGGCTCGGTTTCCACAATTGCTCGCAAGACGAATATCTCGAGATGGTCGAGGGTTACGCCAAATACTTCAGTTTGAAAATGAAGCCCGAGGACTTGCGCTCCGGAGCCATCGCCTGGCAGGCGGCACGCGGCAGCCGCTCGGGACGCGTGGCCTGGCAATTCATCCAGGATGCGGCCGGCCGGCTGGGCCTCAAGCTGGAGCCGTAAACCGGCTCTCAGCCGAACTCATGTTCGATGCGGTTCCAGTCGGCGAGATCCCTGGCGCGCGGCACTTCCATGACGGCAATCTTGAAGGCCTCGCGCCGTTCGAGCGCTTCGAGCCATTCCATGACGTGGGGCACATCGGGCCGCACGCAATCGAGCCCCAAGTAGCGCCACAGCAGCACGCCCATGACGATGTCGCCATAGCTGAAAGCGGGACCGGCAAACCAGTCATGGCGCGACAGATGCGCGTCGGCGATTTTCAAGGCATCGCCGGCACGTTTTTCGGCTTCGGCAACCGCCGCGGCATTGCGCTTTGCGGCGGGCATGCGGACATTGTTCATGAACATCGTGGTCACCGGGGGCGCGAAATAATTCTGCTGCCACTCCATCCACTGTTCGGCCATGGCGAGGTGCCGGTGATCCGCGGGGCGCAGCACGCCGGGGCGGAAGCGCCAGCCGAGATAACGCAGGATGGCGTTCGATTCGCACATCGTCACATCGCCGTCGCGGATGACTGGCACCAGGCCCATGGGATTCATCGCCAGAAAATCGGCGTCGTGATTGCCACCAAAACTGCCGCCGACACGCTCGCGCCTGAACGGCAGGTCGAGTTCATGCAGTGCCCACAGAACCTTCTGCACATTCGATGAGTTGCGGCGCCCCCACAGCGTGATCATGCTCACCACTCCCGTTGAGACGCCAACAATGCGCCGATATGCACCAAAAGCAAGAGCCCGGATTTATGGTCCGGGCCCTCGACTCTGCTGGTGGAGTAAAGTCGCAGTTCAGTTCGATGCGGTGGACGATGCGAGGAACTTGACGGGATCGAGCGCTGTCGCACCCTTACGCACTTCGAAGTGCAATTGCGGACTCGACACCGAGCCGGTCTGACCCGCCTTGGCGATGACGTCGCCACGCTTTACCGTATCGCCGCGCTTGACGAAGAGTTCCTTGGCGTGAGCATAGGCTGTCACATAACCGTTCTCATGGCGGATCAAAACGAGGTTGCCATAGCCCTTGAGCTCATTGCCGGCGTAGGCGACCACGCCGCTATCGGCGGCGCGCACGCTGGTGCCTTCGGGCACGGCGATGTTGATGCCTTCGTTCTTGAGGCCATTGGACTTCGGACCAAAGCCCGAGATGACCTTGCCGCGCACCGGCCAGCGCATGCCGGTGGCGGCGGGCTCAGCGGGGGCCTGATCGGCGACCTGCTGTTCATCGGCGGGAGCCGCCTGCCCGGCTTTCGGAACCTGTCCGCCGGTGTTTTCCGCAACCGGCGTGGTCCCGGTTTCGTCCGTGTCAGGAAGAACCGCTGTTTGTTTGGTGGCCGCCGTCAACTTCGGTGTGCCGGCTGCCGGCTTGTTGAAGGCAACGGGTGTGGCGCCCTTGGAGCCGGGAATCCTCACCCTCTGGCCAAGCGACAGCTGGGCCGAGTGCGGCAGCCGATTGGCATCGGCAATCGCATAGGGCGAAACATTGTATTGGCGGCCGAGCGAGAACAGCGTGTCGCCGCTGGTGACGGTGTGAGCACCGGCAGCCGGTTTGGCGGCGGCAAGCGTCTGGCTCTTCTTGAAGGGCTTCGCCGCCGCAGTCTGAGGGATCGCCGGATCGCCGCGGCCCGGAATGCGGATCGTCTGCCCGGAATGAACAGCGTATGGCGCCCTGATGCCGTTGGCGGCAGCGAGCTTCGCAACCGCCATGTTGTTGGCGCGCGCTATCGCGTAAAGCGTCATGCCAGGCCCGACCTTGACGCTGCCGCCAGCCGCCACCTGCGGAGGCTCGACAGTTTCCACCTGCGGCGTGCCGGCCGTTTCCGGCGCCTTGGCATAGGCCGGCTGCTTGTATTGCGGGGCCTTGTAGGATTTTGAGTAGTCGTAGGACGGAGCCTTCACCGGCGCGCTGTTGAGCGGCTTGGTGGTGATGACCTCATCGGATGAGGCAACCTGCGGCGCGGACTGCTCGGGAACCGATGCGGTGTAGACCGGATCGGAGTCCGACGGATTCTCGGCAAAGCGCTCTGAATCGGCGGAACAGGCAGCGAGCATGACGGTTGCTGCAACGGAAACCAAGAGCTTGGGATAAGACTTACCCAAGGCGAGACGGCGGATTGTGGACGACATGCCCGAACTCCAGAACAAACTGACACAATGAAAATGACTTGTTTAGGTTAAGGGAGGGTTAGCGCCCGGACATGAAGCCGAAAATTTGCCGGTAGAGCTTTTCAGTTCTCGACGACGACCTGTGCGCCAATGGCAACACGGTCATAGAGATCGATCACTTCTTCATTCATCATACGGATGCAGCCCGAGGATACGGCCTTGCCGATGCTCCAGGGCTCGGTGGTGCCGTGAATGCGAAACTCGGTATCGCCAAGATAAATGGCGCGCGCGCCCAGGGGATTGCGTGGACCGCCCTTCATGACTTCCGGAAGATCGCGGCCCCGCTTGGCTTCGCGAACGACCATTTCGCGCGGTGGCCGCCATTCCGGCCACTCGGCCTTGCGCGACACAGTGTTGGAGCCGCTCCAGGTGAAACCCTCGCGGCCGACGCCAACCTGATACTCGATTGCCTGATCGCCGGCCAAAATGAAATACAGCCGCCGCTTGCCGGTCTTCACCAGGATCGATCCAGGCTGCAGTTCGGACCTGAAGGCGATGGTGCGGCTGCGCATTGAGTCGGGGATTTCTGTGGCCTCATAAGATGCGGCAAGGCTTGTGCCTGCCGCTTCGTTCATGCCGCCAAATATCTGGAAGGACTCAGGTGAAAACTTGATCTTGCCCGCCTCGGCCTGAGTGACCAAGGCAAACCCGGCGAGCCCCAGGCCCGCAACCAAACGCATACGCATAGACATCACCCGGACGAAAACAATCGGCGCCAATTCCGTGCCGATACTGACTGAACGCCGTTAATCCGGACTTAAAGCACAGCGCCTTCGCCTTCAAGATCGAGTTGACGCAACATTACGGCGGCGGTGCGGCGAGTGACCGGATGGCGCCACAGGGGAGCGATTTCAGTGAGTGGTGCGAGGACGAAGATGCGCTCGGCGATGCCTGGATGCGGTAAAACCGGGCGGTTGGGTGGGTGGCGGATCAGGCCGTGATAGTCCAGCAAGTCGAGATCGAGCGTACGCGGACCCCAACGCAAGGTGCGGCGGCGGCCGGCCAGGCGTTCGATGTGATGGAGTTTCCGCAGCAGGGCAGCTGGCGGCAGGGTTGTTGCAATTTCGGCGACGGCGTTGACGAAAGGCGCTTGCCTGGTGACCCCAAACGGGGCGGAGACAATGGGACGCGAAACGCGCTTCAATTTGAGACCGCCGCTGTTCAACATCCCCATGGCACGGCGAATGGTGGACACAGGCGGCCCCCAGGGGCCTTCGCGGTTCGAGCCGAGTGCGACCAGAATCATTTTTCTTGAGCGGCGTTGGACGGATGTTTAAGAGGCCTCTCATACAGGACCAGGAGATTTCATCCATGAACTTTTATCCAGACGAACGCGTAGCGCTTTTCATCGACGGCTCAAACCTTTACGCCACCGCCAAGACGCTGGGCTTCGATATCGACTACAAGCGGCTGCTGGGCTTCTTCCGCAAACGCTCGCGGTTGATCCGCGCCAATTACTACACGGCACTGCTTGACGATGCCGAATACTCGCCGATCAAGCCGCTGATCGACTGGCTTGACTACAACGGTTATCGCGTCGTCACCAAGCCCGCCAAGGAATACACCGATGCGATGGGCCGCCGCAAGGTCAAGGGCAACATGGATATCGAGCTGGCCATCGATGTGATGCAGCTCGCCGATCAACTCGATCATATCGTGTTGTTCTCGGGCGATGGCGATTTCCGCTCGATGGTGGCGGCGGTGCAGGCCAAGGGCCGCCGCGTCACGGTGATTTCGACGCTGACGACGCGTCCGCCGATGATCTCCGACGACCTCCGCCGCCAAACCGATCAGTTCATCGATCTGGTCGAGTTACGCGACGAAATCGGCCGCGACCCGGCCGAACGCGACAGCCGGCCGCGCGAGCGCAACCTGGCGCCACAACCGCCGAAGGAAAGTTTCGAAGATTTCGCTGAAATCTGAAGCCAGATATGCCAGACCCCGGCCGCGACTGCCCACTCTGCCCGCGGCTGGTGGGTTACCGGCTGGAACAACGCGCCGCACACCCCGAATGGTTCAACGCGCCGGTGCCGTCCTTCGGCGCGCCCGATGCAGAACTGCTGATCGTCGGGATGGCACCGGGCGTTCAGGGTGCCAACCGCACGGGCCGGCCGTTCACCGGCGATTTCGCTGGCGATCTACTGTATGGCACGCTGCTAAAGTTCGGTTTTGCCGAGGGCGAATTCAAAGCCGATCCTCAGGATGGCCTGACACTCAAACGCACCATGATCACCAACGCGGTGCGTTGCGTGCCGCCGCGGAACAAGCCGCTGCCTGTCGAAATCAAGACGTGCAATTCATTCCTCCGCCTACGGATCGATACCCTGCCCCGCCTCGCGGCCATCGTGGCGCTGGGCCGCATCGCCCATGATGGTGTGCTGATGGCTCTCGGCGCACGCAAGGCGGCGCATCCTTTTGGCCATGGCGCCCAGCATGCAATTGGAAATTTTCGATTGTTCGACAGCTATCATTGCTCGCGCTACAACACCAACACGCGCGTGTTGACACCGCAAATGTTCGAGGACGTGTTCGCAGCGGTGCGGGCGTTTCTCGGCTAGTGGCCGCCGTCATTGATCTGGTCGGGTATTTCTGAATCACTATCGCTGATCAGCAGCGATGGAGGTGATTCGTGGCCGGGAAAGAGATAGCCGTCAAGAAGTACGTTGTGCGGTTGAGCGTGGACGAGCGCGATCA
>JANPCS010000217.1:0-8468 GCA_031431065.1 Hyphomicrobiales bacterium
CGCCGCTGCGCCAGTTGTTCCACATTCAAATAAACAATCGGGAGTAGCGCAAAAAGAACAACTCGGATTGACCACTCTAAGATTTTGGTTCCCATTGTTCCAGCATGCCCCAAAACTTGCCGCGATGGGAGTCCGTCCTGAAAGCCATTTCACTATTTTCTCCTATTTGACATGGGGGCGCATTCTTTGTTCAGTTGGCTACCTAACTCCCAGCCTTCGTACGCCTGCCAGCATTCCGGTTACCTCCCCCACCCCCGTCACCATCCCCGCCACCTTTTCCAGCGATCTGCCGCCGATGTAGCCTCCCATGCCGATGGTGAGCATGTCCCACATTTCGGATGCCAGCCGCCATTTCGCCAGTTCGTCACACCACGCGGCATCGAACTGCGGCCCGCGCAGGCTCTCGGGTTCATCGGCCGAGAACACCTGGGCAATCGAACCATTGGGCCAGGTCAGCAAGCGTTTCGAGGGTTCGTATTTCGGGCGCTCGTCATCCATGTGAATGCCGAGCAGTCCGGACTTGCCCTCGATCATCACCAGCCGCACCTCATCGAAGGTGGGGCCGATGATGGCAATGCGTTCGGCGGGGCTGCCGACTTCGGGCCACAGCCCCAAGGCCAGGGCACGCACCCATTCAGCGCCGGCTCTCGTCTTGCCGGCACCGCGCCCGCCGAGGATCAGCCAGTTCCGCCACACCAGTCCATCAGGCGGAAGTTGTTTTCTCTCGCGGCCCCAGTTCCTCCAGTCGCGGTTCAGCCCCCACATCTCGCGCTTCACCAGGCGCTTCAGCAGCCACTGCCTCTCGGGCTTGCTGGAGTTCTCGAGCAAGCCCCTCAAGTTTGTCCGCAAGCGCCTCACGCTCGGCGTCATCAAACTGCCGCCCGGCTGCCCGCTGGCGTTTGCGCTGGGTCCGCTCTTTGCGTTCAAGTTCCAGCACCTTTTCCAATGTCCGAACCAACGTGTTCATGGAGCGGATGTCACGCTCGCTGGTCACCGCTGTCGCCTGCTCGGTGAGTGCAACGATCTGGCCTTCAAGCTCGGTGAGGCGGCGCTGCAACAGCGCCTTCAATCTTGCGATGGTTTCGCGCGTGCCAACCACCTTCTTCTTCCGTGTACTGCGCAAGGCCCAGCCTTCGGTCCTGGCGCGTTTGGTCAGAGCGTGAGCGGTTATTCCGGCATCGGCGGCAATCGCTGCAACAGCTTCACCGCCTGCTTCGTACCGCATCCTCGCCGTGGCCCAAAAGTCATCGGCCAGAGGCCTGTCATCGCCGCTGCTCATCTGTTGACCCATTTGTGGAGTATGCCCATACCTACCCTGATGAGCGCCCGCTGTCAAGGACTATTTCCCTATCAAAGGAATTTTGTTTTGATTTTGCAGTGCGATGCTCCGGCGCTATTGCTCAGACATGGACATCCGTCAGCTGCAATATCTCGCCGCCCTGGCGCGCGAGAAGCATTTCACCCGCGCCGCTCACGCCTGCCATGTCACGCAGCCGACGCTGTCGGGCCGCATCCGCCAGCTGGAACAGGAGTTGGGCGTTCCCATCGTCGAACGCGGCCAGCGCTACATCGGCCTGACGCCGGAAGGCGGCCGGGTGCTGAAATGGGCGCATCTCATTCTCGACAACTGGCAATCGCTGCAGCAGGAGCTCGGCACCATCCGCTCGAAGAAGGGCGAAATCGTCGGCCGCCTGGTGCTGGGCGTCATTCCATCAGCGCTGCCGATGGTGTCGCTCTTGACCCGCGCCATGGAGCGCGACAACCCGATGGTCGAGTTCACCGTGCTGTCGCAGAGCTCGGAAGAAATCCTCCGCAACCTGCATGATTTCTCGATCGATGCCGGCATCACCTATCTCGACAACGAACCCGTCGCCGGCCTGATGCAGGCGCCGCTGTACCGCGAGCACTACTGCCTCTTCGTCTCGGATATCAGTCCGCATGCGGACAAATCGTCGGTCACCTGGCTCGAGGCGGCGCAAGAGAAGCTCTGCCTGCTCACCCCCAACATGCAGAACCGCCGCATCATCGACCGGGCCTTCCTCGCCGCCAATGCGCATCCCTCGCCGCGGCTCGAAACCAATTCCATCATGAACCTGCTGGCCTCGGTCAAATCCATGGGGCTGTCCTCGATCATGCCGGAATATTTCATCAATGTGCTGGGCCATCTTGAAGGCGTCAAGGCCGTGCCCCTGGTCGAACCCAAGGTCGAGCATGGCGTGGGCCTCGTCGGCCTGCCGCGCGAGCCGCTCTCGCCGCTGATCTCGGCACTTTTCGCCTCGGCCAGGAAACTCAAGGCCTGAACGGCGTTGATCGCCGATACACCGCATCTATGAGCCCATAGGCGGCAGCGATTGGATCAACCCTAGCCTTTGCGTCATAATGCAGCATGGCCGGAAAACACACCTTGATCGACCTTGTCCCCAGCGAAGCGATTGCCGCGCGGGAAGTTGCATTGCGCTATGGCAACAAGCCCGACGCACTGCTCGAAATCCTCCATGATTTGCAGGAGCAGTTGGGCTTCGTGCCCGATGCGGCGTTGCCGGCACTGGCCAAGGCGCTGAACCTGTCGCGCGCCGAAGTGCATGGCGTCGTGACCTTCTACCATGATTACCGCCGCGAACCGGCTGGCCGCCATGTCATCAAGGTCTGCCGGGCGGAAGCCTGCCAGGCGATGAAGGGCAATGAGCTGACGGCGATGATCGAGCGTTTCCTGCAGGTGAAGCTCGGCCAGACAACCGCCGATGGCGCCATCACTGTCGAAGCGGTCTATTGCCTCGGCAACTGCGCGCTGGCGCCGGCCATCATGGTCGATGACAAGCTGGTGGGCCGGGTCGATCAGGCCAAGTTCGAGAAGATCGCTGCGGAGTGCCGGGCATGATCAAGGTCTATGTGCCGCGCGACTCCTCCGCCCGCTCGGTCGGTGCCGATGAAGTCGCCGCCAAACTGGCGAAGCTTCCCGGCATTCAAGTCATCCGCAATGGTTCGCGCGGGCTGCTGTGGCTCGAACCGTTGGTCGAGGTCGAAACTGCCTCGGGCCGCATTGCCTATGGGCCGGTCACCGAAACCGATGCCGCCGCGCTGGTCGCGGCGAATTTTCTGGAAGGCGGACCGCACGCGTTGCGCCTCGGCAATATCGAGGATCATCCCTATCTCAAGAATCAAGAACGCCTCACCTTCGCGCGCTGCGGCATCACCGATCCGGTGTCGGTCGCGGACTATGTGACACATGGCGGTTTCGAGGGGTTGAAGAAAGCCCTCGGCCTCAGCGGTGTGGCCATCGTTGCCGAGGTGACCGAGTCCGGTTTGCGCGGCCGCGGCGGTGCGGGCTTCCCGACCGGTATCAAGTGGAAGACCGTTCACGATGCCTCCGCCGATCAGAAATACATCTGCTGCAATGCGGACGAAGGCGACTCCGGCACCTTCGCCGACCGCATGGTGATGGAAGGCGATCCCTTGATGCTCGTCGAGGGCATGACGATCGCCGGCATCGCGGTTGGCGCCACGCGTGGGCTGGTCTATATCCGTTCCGAATATCCGGATGCCATCGACATCATGAAGGAAGCCATCGCCGCCGCCCGCAAGGCTGGCTGGCTCGGGCCCAATATTCAGGGTACGGACAAAACCTTCCATCTGGAAGTCCGCCGTGGGGCCGGCGCCTATATCTGCGGCGAAGAAACCGCCATGCTCGAAAGCCTCGAGGGCAGGCGCGGCATGGTGCGGCCGAAGCCGCCGATCCCAGCGCTGCAGGGCCTGTTCGGCAAGCCCACCGTCATCAACAATGTCTTAAGCTTTGCCGCCGTGCCCTTCATCCTCGCCGAAGGTAGTGCAGCCTACAAGAACCACGGCATGGGCCGCTCGCGCGGCACCCTGCCCTTCCAGCTCGCCGGCAATATCAAGCACGGCGGCCTCGTCGAGAAGGCCTTCGGAATCACACTGCGCCAGCTGGTGGAAGACTTCGGCGGTGGCACTCATTCGGGACGCCCTGTCCGTGCCATCCAGGTTGGCGGGCCGCTCGGTTCCTATGTTCCGGTGAGCCAGCTTGACATGCCGATGGACTATGAAGCCTTTGCCGCAGCAGGTGCCATGGTCGGCCACGGCGGTCTCGTGGTGTTCGATGACTCGGTCGATATGGCGGCGCAAGCGCGTTTCGCCATGGAATTCTGTGCGATTGAATCCTGCGGCAAGTGCACACCCTGCCGCATCGGCTCGACGCGCGGCGTGGAAGTCATCGACAAGATCACCGCCGGCGTTGACCGAGAGGCCAATCTCGAACTGCTGTCGGACCTCTGCCAAACCATGACCGACGGTTCGCTCTGCGCCATGGGCGGCTTGACGCCAATGCCAGTGATGAGTGCCGTCAAATATTTCCCGGAGGATTTCGACAAGCCCTCCCAGATTGCCGCCGAATAGGAGCAACGCCCATGAGCCTCATCACCGAAACCGACTTCGGTACGCCCAAATCCACCGCTGAAAAGCTGGTCACGCTGGAAATCGATGGCCTCGAAGTCACGGTTCCCGAAGGCACGTCCATCATGCGCGCGGCGATGGAGCTTGGTACCAAGATCCCCAAGCTCTGCGCCACTGACTCGCTCAACAGCTTTGGCTCCTGCCGCCTCTGCCTCGTCGAGATCGAAGGCCGTAAAGGCACGCCCGCGTCTTGCACCACGCCGGTCGCTCCCGGCATCAAGGTCCGTACACAGACGGATCGCCTCGCTGGCCTCCGCAAGGGCGTCATGGAGCTCTATATCTCGGACCATCCGCTTGACTGTCTCACCTGTGCGGCGAATGGCGATTGCGAATTGCAGGACATGGCGGGCGCCGTGGGCTTGCGCGATGTGCGCTATGGCTATGACGGCGACAATCATGTGTTCAAGCGCCAGGCCGATGGCGCCGAGAACTTCCGCTTCAAGGCCAAAGACGAGTCCAACCCCTATTTCACCTTCGATCCCGCCAAGTGCATTGTCTGCTCGCGCTGCGTGCGCGCCTGCGAAGAAGTGCAGGGCACATTCGCGCTGACCATTGACGGACGCGGCTTCGCCAGCCACGTCTCGGCCGGCATGGATGAAGATTTTCTCAATTCAGAATGCGTGTCGTGCGGCGCCTGCGTGCAGGCCTGCCCCACCGCGACCTTGACCGAGAAATCCGTCATCAAACTGGGCCAACCGGAACATTCGGTCGTTACCACCTGCGCCTATTGCGGTGTCGGCTGCTCGTTCAAGGCGGAAATGAAGGGCGACCAGGTGGTGCGCATGGTGCCTTACAAGGATGGCGGCGCCAACGAGGGCCATTCCTGCGTCAAGGGCCGCTTCGCCTGGGGCTATGCCACGCACAAGGACCGCGTCACCAAGCCGATGATCCGTGAACGGATCACCGATCCGTGGAAAGAGGTCTCGTGGGACGAGGCCATTTCGTATGCCGCCTCGCGCTTCACGGCGATCCAGCAGAAACATGGCCGCACGTCGATCGGCGGCATCACCTCGTCGCGCTGCACCAACGAGGAAGTTTTCGTGGTGCAGAAGATGATCCGCGCCGCGTTCAAGAACAACAATGTCGATACTTGCGCCCGCGTCTGTCATTCGCCCACCGGCTATGGCCTGTCGCGCACCTTCGGCACCTCGGCTGGAACGCAGGACTTCAAATCGGTCGATGCCTCGGATGTCATCATCGTCATCGGCGCCAACCCGACGGATGGCCATCCGGTCTTCGCCTCGCGCATGAAGAAGCGCCTGCGGGCCGGTGCCAAACTCATCGTCGTCGATCCGCGCCGCATCGACATGGTGGAAACGCCGCACATCAAAGCTGCTCATCATCTGCAGCTGCAACCCGGCAGCAATGTCGCGGTGATGAATGCCATCGCCCATGTCATACTCAGCGAGGGCCTGGAAAGTCGCCGCTACATCGCCGAGCGCTGCGACCCGATCGAATTCGCGCGCTGGGAAGCCTTCGTCAAGGAACCACGCAACTCGCCGGAAGCGCTTGAACCGGTCACCGGCGTTCCGGCGGCCGAGATTCGCGCGGCGGCGAGGCTCTATGCCACCGGCGGCAACGGCGCCATCTATTATGGACTCGGCGTCACCGAGCATAGCCAGGGCTCGACCATGGTGATCGCCATGGCCAATCTCGCCATGGCCACCGGCAATGTCGGGCGCAATGGCGTCGGCGTCAATCCGCTCCGTGGGCAGAACAATGTGCAGGGCTCCTGCGACATGGGCTCGTTCCCGCACGAATTCCCAGGCTACCGCCACGTTGGTGACGACACAGTGCGCCAGATGTTCGAGACTGTGTGGCAGACAGCGCTCGACAACGAACCGGGCCTGCGCATTCCAAACATGTTCGATGCCGCCGTCGAAGGCACGTTCCGCGGCCTCTATGTTCAGGGTGAGGACATCGCGCAATCGGATCCCAACACCAAGCATGTCACTCATGCTTTGGAAGCGATGGAGTGCATTGTTGTGCAGGATCTCTTCCTGAACGAAACAGCGGCCTTCGCGCATGTGTTCCTGCCCGGCACCTCGTTCCTCGAGAAGGACGGCACTTTCACCAATGCCGAACGCCGCATCAACCGGGTACGCCAGGTCAAGGCCCCGCTACAAGGCAAGCATGAGTGGCAGGCGGTGTGCGATCTCGCCACGGCCATGGGCTATGCGATGTCGTATGACTCCTCGGCGGCGATCATGGATGAGATCGCGCGGGTGACGCCAACCTTCGCCGGCGTGTCCTTTGCCAGGCTCGATGAACTGGGCTCGATCCAGTGGCCGTGCAACGAGCACGCGCCGGAAGGCACACCGCTCATGCATGTCGGCGGCTTCGTGCGGGGCAAGGGCCGTTTCGTGGTCACCGAGTTTGTGCCGACGCCGGAACGCACTAACCGCTCGTTCCCGTTGATCCTGACGACGGGGCGCATCCTGTCGCAATACAATGTCGGTGCGCAAACGCGGCGCACCGAGAACGTCACCTGGCACACGGAAGACGTTCTCGACATTCATCCGCACGATGCCGAGACGCGCGGCATCAAGGATGGTGCGATGGTGTCGATCTCCAGCCGCATCGGCGCCACCACATTGCGCGCGGTGATCTCGGAGCGCATGCCACAGGGCGTGGTTTACACCACTTTCCATCATCCGGTGTCGGGTGCCAATGTCATCACCACGGAGTATTCCGACTGGGCCACCAATTGCCCCGAGTACAAGGTGACGGCGGTGCAGGTCACGCTCTCCAACCAGCCCTCCGAATGGCAGAAGGAATGGGAAGAGCGCGTGGAAGAAAACAAGCGCATCGGGGTCAAGCCTCTTGTCGCGGCGGAGTAACGTCATCCGCCTGGCGGCGAAGGGCGGCAAAATCGCCACGTCGCGACCTGCCCACGGCATCCTGCACACGCTGGCGGGCGATGTTGAAACCGTTTGGCAGGTACCGGAAGAGGTGCCGGTTGCCCTGCAGTTCAATTCTGAAAACTATACAGTGATGATGGCGACGCCGGCCGATTTCGAGGATTTCGGAATCGGCTTTGCCATCGCCGAAGGCCTGATCGCCAGGGCAGCGCATGCGACGCGCGTTCTGGTTCTGCCGTCCGAGCAGGGTTACGCGATCGATCTCTCGGTGCCCTCAGACAGACTCAACACCGACCGCATGGCCAAGCGCACGCTCGAAGGCCGCAGCGGTTGCGGGTTGTGCGGCATCGAGGATATCAAGGATGCGATCCGCATGCCGCGCCGCGCGGTTCCTTCGGTGCCGCTCGATCCGCAGGCGGTGGCGAATGCCTACCAGCAGCTTCCCGACCATCAACCGATGTCCCGGGTCAACCGCACGGTTCATGCCGCCGCCTGGTGCTCCGTTGACGGATCAATCCTGCAGTCGCGCGAGGATGTCGGACGTCACAATGCCCTCGACAAGCTGATCGGTGCGTTGGCCCGTGAGAATACCGATCTGACATCGGGATTCGTGCTGATGTCGAGCCGTTGCAGTTTCGAACTGGTGCAGAAATGCGCCATCGCCGGCATCGGCGCGCTGGCGACAGTCTCGGCACCGACAGCACTTGCTCTCACGCTGGCCAAGGAAGCGCGGCTTAAACTTGCCGCTCTGTCGAGCCGCGGCGTGATGATTTTCGATCAGGAGTAATACGCCCATGGAAATCCGCGACATGATCCGCATGGCCAATCAGATTGCCGCCTTCTTCAACGGCTCGGGCCATGAGCAGGCGGTGAAAGACTCCGCCGAACACATCAACAAATTCTGGGAGCCGCGCATGCGCAAAGCGCTGATCGCCTATCTCGGCCAGGGCGGCAAGGATCTCGACCAGACGATCCGCGATGGCGCAGCGTTCATCAAGCGTCCCAAGAGCGAAGCCGCGTAACTACTTGAAAAACTCGAGCGCCTTCACGGCGTTGCCGCGCATGGCGTTGATCATCATGCGGTCCATGAAGCCGCCGTGCACGGCATAGACTTCGAGCGCTTCATCAAAACCGGCAATC
>JANPCS010000218.1:0-2594 GCA_031431065.1 Hyphomicrobiales bacterium
CACTGGTCATAGGCGGGCAACGCCAATTCGTGGCGGCCATCCTTGTCGCCTGCCCGCAACAGCGCGCGGCATTCTTTCTCGGCATCAATGAAATGTTGCTGCAACGCCTCGGTGTTGGCGTATTCGAAATTGAAGCGCGAGAATTCCTGTTCGGCCTGCAGAAAGACATCGCCATAGGAGATGCGCTTCGCCCCGTCCTGGCCATTGAAGTTCAGGTCATAGACATTGTCGACGCCCTGCACATACATGGCGAGACGCTCGAGGCCATAAGTGAGCTCGCCCGAGACCGGCGCGCAATCGAGCCCGCCCACCTGCTGGAAGTAGGTGAACTGCGAGACTTCCATGCCATCGCACCAGACTTCCCAGCCAAGGCCCCAGGCGCCGAGAGTCGGGCTTTCCCAATCGTCCTCGACGAAGCGGATGTCATGCAGCGAACGGTCGATGCCGATGGCTTCGAGCGAGCCTAAGTAAAGCTCCTGCAAATCCGGCGGCGATGGCTTGATGATCACCTGATACTGATAATAGTGCTGCAGCCGGTTGGGGTTCTCGCCATAGCGGCCATCTTTCGGGCGCCTGGATGGCTGCACGTAAGCGGCGGCCCAGGGCCTGGGGCCCACCGAGCGCAGCGTCGTGGCGGGATGGAAGGTGCCGGCACCCACTTCCATGTCATAGGGCTGCAGAATGACGCAACCCTTGTCACCCCAGTATTGGTGCAGGGTGAGGATCAGGTCCTGGAATGACTTGGCCGGGTTCAGTGCCATAAATTCAGTGCCATGAAAAGGTCCGCCTCGCGAAAGCGGGCGGACCCTAGGATTGTCGAATCAGACCGTCAAGCGAAAGCTATTGCGGCTGGGCCTCTTCATCGCAGGTGCAAGTTGGTTTGGTGTCGGTCACCTGATCGGTGCCGGTATCTTCCGCATCGCCGGTGTCCTCGGTACCGGTTTCCTCATCGGTCTGATTGTCGGTGACCTGGTCGTCGGTGCCCTCTTCCTCGGTGCCGGTGTCCTTCTTGCCGGCGTCATTGGCCCAGGCGAGAATGGTTTCGGTGTGGGCCTTGCTGAGCCTGGCCGCCCACCATGATTCCATCTTGTCGTTCTGGGCGGTCACATGAATGCCGACGATCTGCCAGCTGTCGTCGGCCTTGCCCTTGAACCAGATGGGTGACCCCAGCATGGCGGCGACTGCCTTGGGCTCGCCGGGGCATTTGTAGAAGATGGCGTTGTCATCGGCGCCATCGATGTTGCAGCGGGTTTCCCACATGGTCTGAGAGGGCACGACGGCGAAGGGATAGCCGGTCATGGTGAGCTGCTTACCGAGTTTCGGCACGTCACCGAAACCGAGCCAGCCGACGGTGTCGCCGATGTCCTGGTCGAGTTCGATCAGGCCATAGCCGAAGTTCAAGTCGCCCTTGTCGCTGAAGCCCTTGGCCACCCAGGCGTTCTTCCACTGAATTTCGCCGAACGGCGTCTTCTTGCCGTTCATGCCGGGAAAGAAGTTGAGGTTCTCGTAGAACTTCTTGGCCTTCAAGTCATAGACGCACCAGGCGGCGGTCAGCACGAAGCGCTTCATCACCACCGTACCGGTGCAGCCCGAGGCCACCACGCCCATGGCGGTATAGGGATACTCACCGGTGTTGGCGATCTGCTTCAGATCGCCCTTCTTCTTGTCCTTCTTGTCGCCGCCGATCATGCCGGATTGCTTGCCCATCAGCATGCGCTTGACGCGGCGTGGTGTCTCGACCTCACTCTGCGTGCCATCGCGGCTGCCCTTGATGGCGGAGAGGCCCTCGATCATCATCTGCGGGGTCATGCCGGAAGCTGGCGCCACGAACTGGCTCATCGGAGCCTGGGGTGCGGCCAGCGTACTCAGGTCGGCTTCCTTGTCCTGGGCGGGGGCAATCGTTGCGGGTTTGAAGGATTGTTGCGGCCTATCGGCGGCGAAGCTTGTCGTGCTGAGCAGGACGGTGGCGAGCAGAAGTGGGATCAGACGTTTCATGAAATCTCCTCTGGAATGAAAGTGAGGTAACGGCCCCTCTCCAGACAATCATGAAACCACGGCAATGTCCAAAGCATGGCAGCACGGCGTCACTCCCGTGCCGATGGGCCGATCAGTCTTCGGGATAATAAATACCGGTACGCGGATCCTGGCGGAGACGGCGCATCTGTTGGCGAGCTTGCGGCTGCATCTTGGCCTTGACCTTCACAGCCTGCATCTCACGCATGACATGCCGGAGCGCCAGCAGCGACAAGAGTCCGGCCACCACCATTATCGCAATCTTCAAGATCACCATCAGAACCTCCAATGACCCCGTCCAGAGTCAATCATAAACCGAAACGCGACCACATTACACGTGTTTCTATTGCATCGATCGCGGCTGCCGCAAAATCAGGCGAACCTGTGCCAAAACCCAGTCTTTTCAAGCCCCAGCCCTGGGGTGCCGCAACATTGCGGAGCACTACCCTGTCACCGAATTTACGTTTCAGCACGGTGTTGAGATGACCCAGCCCGTCGATCAGGCCGCGCTCCAGCGCCTGGCGGCCGGACCAGAAGGCGCCGGAAAAAAGTTCGGCATCCTCGCCTTTCAGCCTAAGCCC
>JANPCS010000219.1:0-1657 GCA_031431065.1 Hyphomicrobiales bacterium
CTCGGGCGGGCCAGGTAGCGAAGTCACGCTCACTTACAGTTTTCCCAGCGCCACCGCATGGTTCATCCCGGGATATACCGAGTTTTCGACCTATGACGCCTTTACTGCCGCGCAGCAGTCGGAAGGGCGGGCAGCACTGCAGGCGTGGGCCAACGTCGCCAACATTACATTCACCGAAGTCACCGACGGCCAATTTCTTGTAGGTGACTTGCGGCTAGCGCAATACAGCGGAGGCATCGAGTCTGGCCAGGCATATCTTCCGCATGGCACCTCCGACCCTGCCACTGGCATCGGCACGGCCACCCCGCAGTCCGGCGATATCTGGATCAATAACAACGAAGTTTCCAATTTGAACCCGACTCCTGGAACATTCGGTTTCACCACGCTCCTTCACGAGATCGGCCACGCGCTGGGACTGAAGCATTCATTTGAGGGTGCCACGACGCTGCCGGCCTTGCAGGACAGCTGGCAGTACACGGTGATGAGCTACAACAGTTCGTACGGAATGCCCACCACCCCGATGTTGTATGACATCCTGGCGATCCAGCACATGTACGGCGCCAACATGTCGTATCGCACCGGCAACGACGTTTACACGCTGCCCATCCTCAACCAGGCCGGCACGTACTATAGCTGCATCTGGGATGCCGGCGGCATCGATGCCATCAACGCCGGCGGCTCGGAGGATTGCGTCATCAATCTCAATGCCGCGACGCTCAAGCCGAGGCCGGGCGGCGGTGGCTTTGTATCGATGCATGACGGCGTGTTCGGCGGCTTCACCATTGCCAATGGCGCCGTGATCGAAAACGCCGGCAGCGGTGCGGGCGACGACAAGCTCATCGGCAACAAAGTGGCCAACGTGATGGCGGCCGGCAACGGTTCCGACATTCTCAGGGGCGGACTGGGTGCCGATGGACTTTTCGGCGAGGGTGGCGCCGACACTTTCGTCTATACAAAAGCCAGGGACAGCCGCGGCGCTGACGTCGACACGATTGCCGATTTTGTGCAAGGCGAGGACATCATCGATCTGTCGCGTATCGATGGCGACGGCAGGGCCGGCACCACCGGCCAGTTCGATTTCATCGGTGGCGCTGCCTTCTCGAACACCGCCGGTGAATTGCGAATTGGCCTGGTCTCCAGCAGTTCGACAACCATCGAGGCCGATATCAACGGCGACGGTTTTGTTGATTTCAGCATCAGACTGCAAGGCAACGTCGCCATGCAAGCGACGGATTTCGATCTGTGAACGGGATTATCAGAGTTAAGGGAGTGCTACAGTGAACCAGATCGTCGCGGCCCAGCCGGCCTCCGCCTATTTCCTCGATCCGACCAAGATGCCAGTCGAGACGCATGCGCTGGCGGTGATCGTCGATAACGAGCCAGGTGTATTGGCCCGCGTCATCGGCCTGTTTTCGGGGCGGGGTTACAACATCGATTCACTGACCGTGTCCGAGACCCAGCATGAAAAGCATGTCTCGCGCATCACCATCGTCACCAGCGGCACGCCGGCCGTCATCACCCAGATCAAGCATCAGCTTGAGCGCATGGTGCCGGTGCATTCGGTGGCTGACTTGACCGCGCTCGGCAATGCCATCACCCGCGAACTGGCCATGGTGAAGGTTTCCGGCACCGGCGAGAAGCGGGTGGAAGCCCTCAG
>JANPCS010000220.1:0-2478 GCA_031431065.1 Hyphomicrobiales bacterium
TGCAGCGTTCCTCGCCATTGGGATAACGCCTCAGCGCATGCTCGCCACGAAAGCGTGGGCTGAGCGGACCCTTTTCGTTGGGGTAGTTGATCGTTGCCTTGGGCGCGAAGAAATAGCGCATCGCCATCACCGTGGCGGAGGCGAATTCTTTCAGGAACAACGAGCGGGCGGCTTGTGCAACTCTCATGTGTGGTTCACCCGAAAATTTCCTTGCCGAAGAAAAAGCCCAGCAGCGGCATGAGGATCAAACTCTGTAACTTGATCAGCGTCATGATGCGATTTGGATCGATGCCCTGCTCCTGCGTGAGCTTGGCCTTCTCGTGGCGCCAGCGCAGCGCCGGATAGAACGAGCGGTTCAACACCGCCAGCTCGATCAGCCCGAGGCCCAAAAACACCAGCGCACCAATGAGGCAGCCGTTGTTCATGGCGCCCATCCGAAGACCACAAGCACACCGGCGGTGAGCGCCACCCAGAACAGCGAGATCGGCAGGAACACCTTCCAGCCCAGCCGCATCAGCTGGTCATAGCGGTAGCGCGGCACGATGGCCTTCACCATGGCGAACATGAAGAACACGAACAGCACCTTGGCCAAGAACCACAAGACGCCCGGCACCCAGTTCAGCACCGGAATGTCGATGATCGGCAGCCAGCCGCCAAGGAACAGAATGGCGGTCATGGCGCACATCAAGGTGATGGCGACATATTCGCCGAGCATGAACAGCAGATAACCAGTGGCCGAATATTCCACCATGAAGCCCGCCACCAGTTCCGATTCCGCCTCGACGAGGTCAAACGGCGGGCGGTTGGTTTCGGCCAGCGCCGAGACGAAGAAGATGACGAACATCGGGAACAGCGGAATGAAGTACCAGTCGAGGAAAGAGTTCGGCAATCCCAGCATGGTGCCGAAGCCGGTCTGCTGTGTACGGACGATTTCGCTGACGTTCAACGACCCGGCGCACAGCAGAACGGTAATGATGACGAAGCCGATCGACACTTCATAGGAGACCATCTGGGCCGCCGAGCGCAGCGCCGAGAGGAAGGGATATTTCGAGTTCGAGGCCCAGCCGCCCATGATGACGCCATAGACGCCGAGCGAGGACAGCGCGAAGAGATAGAGGATGCCGACATTGATATCGGCAATCGCCCAGCCATCGGCCAATGGCACCACCGCCCAGGCCGAAATGGCCAGCACAGACGTCACCAACGGGGCAATGATGAATATGCCCTTGTTGGCGCCGTCGGGGATGATCTGCTCCTTCACCGCGAACTTGATCAGGTCGGCGAAGGACTGGAACAGGCCCCAGGGTCCGACGACGTTGGGCCCACGGCGCATCTGCACGGCGGCCCAGACCTTGCGATCCATGAGAATGAGATAGGCGACGAAGATCAGCAGCGCGACGATGAGTGCGACGCTTTGAATGAGGATCAGGCCGACAGTGGCGAGCATCTCGATCATCGGTTCACTCCGCCGCCTCAAGCCCGGCCACGTTCTTCAAGGCCGAGCACTCGGCCATGGTCTTGGAGGCCCGCGCAATCGGGTTGGTCATGTAGAAGTCGGTGATGGGCGAATGGAACGGTTCGCTCGACATCGGGCCTTCGGCTTTGGCGAGATAAGCGAGTTCCGTCACATCAGCCGGTGTCCGTTGATCGAGCCGCATCAGCTGCGGCGCAATCTTATACATGGCGCCGCGCAACTCATCGAGCGTGTTCCATGGCAGTGTCGAGCCCAGCTGATCCGACAGTGCCCGCAAGATCGCCCAATCCTCGCGGGCATCGCCCGGCGGATAGGAGGCGCGCTGCGTCATCTGTGGACGGCCCTCGGTGTTGACGTAGGTTACCTGCTTTTCGGTATAAGCCGCACCGGCGAGAATGACGTCAGCGCGGTGCGCGCCGGCATCGCCATGCGTTCCCATGTAGATGACGAAAGTCGAGCCTAAGTTCGTCGTGTCGATTTCATCGGCGCCGATGAGGATCAGCACGTCGAGGTCACCGGCCTTGGCAGCGGCCAGCATCTCGCGCGTCGTCCTGCCGCCATCCTTGGCGGGCAGCACGCAGACATCGAGCGCGCCGACGCGGCCCGCCGCGGTGTGCAACACGTTGAAACCGTTCCAGCCATCCTTGACGACGCCCAGTGACACCGCTGCCTTGTAGGCGTTTGCCAGAACTGCCGCGCCATCGGGACGCGCCAGAGCGCCCTGGCCGATGATGAACATCGGCTTCTGGGCTTTCGCCGGTGCATGCTCATTGAACTGCTTCAGCGAGTCGGGGCCAGCGCCAAGATAGTTGTAATTGTAGGTGAGATCGGCTTTCTCGCCGATGACGCCGATGGTGCAGCCACCCTTCAACGCACGCTTGCGGATGCGGGCGTTGAGCACCGGAGCCTCAAGCCTTGGGTTGGTGCCGATCAGCAGGATGGCATCGGCCTCCTCGATCGCGGCGATGCCGGAGTTGAAAAGGTAACCCGCCCGGCCGCCCAAC
>JANPCS010000221.1:0-1747 GCA_031431065.1 Hyphomicrobiales bacterium
GAGGGCGGTCTGGGTGATGTGCAAGCTCTGCGCCGCGCGCGAGAAGCTGCCTTGCTCGTGGATGGCGATGAACGCCTGCACGCCCAGTGTGTCGATTTTTATGACTTAAACGCATCAATAAGATGAATAAAGTCATTTTACTTTGCACCGCCTGCCAGACAAACTGCGCCCTCAAGAAGACCCTAGCCATGAGTTCCGCTCTCGTTCTCTCTCTGCTCGCCTTGTCCACCTTGGTGACCGCGTTCATCTCGGGCGTCCTGGGCATGGCCGGCGGCATGATCCTGATGGGCGTGCTGCTGGCGCTGTTGCCGCTTCCCGCAGCGATGATGCTGCATGGCGTCGTGCAGGCAGCCAGCAACGGTTGGCGCGCGCTGCTGCTCAGGCGTCAGATCGACTGGCCCATCACCGCGGGTTATCTGGCCGGCGCCTTGTTCGCCTTTGGCATGTTCGCGTGGGTGCAGTTCGTCGTGGACAAGGCCACGGCCTTGGTGTTGCTTGGCTTGACGCCCTTTGCCGCGCTGGCCCTGCCCGAGCGAATTCAGTTGAACGTGGAGCGGCGCGGGCATCCCTTCGCTTGCGGCCTGGTGTGCCTGGCGCTGTCCCTGACGGCTGGCGTCTCCGGGCCGATCCTTGACGCATTCTTCTTGCGCTCGACCATGAGCCGTCATGCCGTGGTGGCGACCAAGGCCGTCACGCAGAGCCTGAGTCATGCGCTGAAGATCGGCTATTTCGGCGCGGTGCTGAGCACGGGGGCTGACAGCGGGATGGTGGCGCCGTGGTTCGCCGCCTTCCTGGTGGCGCTGGCCTTCATCGGCACCTCCCTTTCGCGCCGCGTGCTTGAAGGCATCAGCGACGCCGTGTTCCGCCGCTGGACGCGTTGGACCGACATGACCATGGGCCTGGCCTACTTGGTCAGCGGCGTGCGCTTGTGGTTGGCCTGAGCTAGATTGGCAGCAGGCGCGGCGACTGCTTGGCCGTGGCACGAGTTCGCGGCCGATGGCGGGCTGTCCAGTTCGCACCCCGTGACGCGGCAACTACCGGGGCAATCGGCGGTTTGAGAGGGTATGAGTGCTGGCCGAAGATCCGCCAGAGGACCGTCTCGAAATGAATCCCCGCCCCTCAGTCGCGCACCCTGACCGAATCTAAACCGGTATCGGCGTTGCGTGGTTCCTTTCGGCGCTCGTAGGGCATGGGGGGCCTGGGTGCTGTTTCAGACTTCGGATCTGTCCCTTCCAAAGCCATCACCGAATCCTGCCACCGGCTCCAGTCGGCTTCGGTGTTTCCTTCGTCCACTTCTGGCACCGGGGGTTTGTCAATGATCAATTCCGGTATCACTGCAACCCTGCGCTCGGGGGTACGGGCTACACCTTGGTTTGCTGCCGAGCGCCGCTCCGGGCTATGGGGCGCATTCGCCGAGTTCGGCGAAGACGAGGCTGCTCCGAATATTTTCTTGATCCAGTTCAACATGCGTCAGCTCCCAATAAAAGTCGGCATTCGCGCCGATACCGGCACCGCCTTGGCCAAATGACGACGCTTCGCAGGGCGTCTTTCGTCCATCGATTCGCAGGGTACCGCGATCTCGCGCTGCCGGCGCATTGAATCGTGGGCGGCGAAGAGCCATCTGACATGCTGTCGCAGCATACCGCCTCAGCCCGCAGCCATGCGCGCGAGCCGGGTTCGGATGATGCCCTCGGCCTCGGCCATGATGCGGTCGATCAACTCCTTGCAAGTCGGCACGTCGCGGATC
>JANPCS010000222.1:0-1908 GCA_031431065.1 Hyphomicrobiales bacterium
CCAGACTGGTGGCCCGCGCCATGGTTTCCAGCACCGGCCCGCCCTTCATCAGCACACCGCGGCGCGCCGCCTTTCCCATCCCTGAAATGATGGCGACGGGAACCGCCAGAATCAGCGGACACGGCGTGGCACTCACCAGCACCGCCAACATCCGAAGATGCTCTCCGGTCAAGAGATAAGTGCCTCCCGCGAGACTCACCGTGACGGCGAGGAACACCAGGGCATAGCGGTCGGCCAGCCGCACCATCGGCGCCTTGGCGGCCTGGGCGGCCTCGACCATCCGCACGATCCCGGCATAGGTGCTCTCGGAAGCGGCGCGCATCGCCTCCATGTCGAAGGCCATGTCGAGCGAGGTTGATCCGCTCGGCACCTCTTGCCCCTCGCTCCGCCGCACCGGCACCGATTCGCCTGTCAGCGCCGCAAGATCGAGCAGCGCCTTGCCGGACTTCACTCTACCATCGACGGGAATCGTATCGCCCTGGCGGATCAGCAACCGGTCACCAGCCTTGACCGTGTCGATCGGCACATCGCTCAAATGCCCGCCGTCATAGCGCAGCGCCGTCTTCGGCACCCGCGCCAGCAGCGCCGCCATGTGGCTCTGCGCCCGGTTGGCGGCGAAATTTTCGAGAAGCTGCCCGCCCGCATACATCAGGCCCACCACGGCGGCGGCCAGCGTCTCGCCAAATCCCAGGGCTGCCGACATCGAAATGCCGGCAACGATATCGAGCCCCACCTCACCCTTCAGCAGCGATGCCGCGATGTCCTTCAAAAGGAAGGCCAGCACCAGCCCGCCGCTGGCCCCCCAAATCCACGCCTGCCAGCCGCCGAGGCCCGCCACAGGTGCTGCAAATCCAAGCGCCAGTCCGGCAGCCGCCACGCCAAACAGGAAAATCCGGAATAAATTCAAGCGCCTTCTCCCTTTTGTCCGTCATAACACGGGGCCTCCCGCCTGAATGACGCAGATCAACCCCTGTCCCCAAACGCGGCTGCTCATTAACAGCACCTTTACCCTTGGCTGTCAGATTGGCCACAGAGAGTTCGGAGCCTGATGACTGGCCAGCAGAGGGGACTGCGGGGGGTTCTCACCGGACGATAACGTTATTTATTGGAAGAAGTACGTCGCGCATGGCCGTTCGCGTTCTCATTGTCGAAGACGATCCCGCTCAACGCCGCATCCTCGAGGAGCTGGTCCGCCGCTTCGGCTGTGATCCAGTGCCCGTCGATGGCGGCATGCGCGGGCTGGATATTCTGAAAAGCCAATCCGGCGGCACCGTCGAACTCGTCATTCTCGATCTCAACATGCCTGGCATGGACGGATTGGAATTTCTCGAGCGCTTGCAGGCCATCCGTGGCGACTTGCCGGTCATCGTCCAGACCGCGCAGGGCTCGATCGAGACCGTCATCAAGGCGATGCGCGCCGGCGCCGACGATTTCGTGGTGAAGCCGATCTCGCCTGAGCGGCTCAAGATTTCCATCCAGAATCTCCTGAAGGTGAATGCCCTCACCGAGGAAGTGAAGCGCCTCAACAAGAAAGTCGGCGGCGCCTTGACCTTCGGCGACTTGATCGCCGCCGCGCCCGCCATGGCCAATGTCATCCGCCTGGGCCGCCGCGGCGCGCAGTCGAACATTCCGATCCTCATCGAAGGCGAATCGGGTGTCGGCAAGGAAATGATCGCCAGGGCCATTCAAGGCGAGAGCGAGCGGGTGGGGCGCCCCTTTGTCGCCGTCAATTGCGGTGCCATTCCGGAAAATCTCGTCGAGTCGATCCTCTTCGGCCATGAGAAGGGCTCTTTCACCGGCGCCACCGCGAAACACCTGGGCAAGTTCCAGGAAGCCGATGGCGGCACGCTTTTCCTCGATGAAGTGGCCGAATTGCCGCTCGACATGCAGGTGAAGCTCTTGCGCGCC
>JANPCS010000223.1:0-12326 GCA_031431065.1 Hyphomicrobiales bacterium
GCAAGGCCGAGACGCCCTTGACCTTGAGGTCCGGCCCCACCACAGCCAGATCGTCAATGCCCATCCGGCAGGTGCCCGAGGGGTGATAGATGGTGCTGCCCTTGGCGCGAATGTAAGCCAGCAGATCAGCGTCAGTGGCACAAGCGAGACCGGGCTCGACTTCCTTTTCCATGTAATCGGCCATCGCCGCCGCCTGCATGATGGCGCGTAATTCCCTAAGACCCACGACAAGCGCCTGACGGTCTTCATGCGTGGAGAGATAGTTGACGCGGATCGCTGGGGCATCCTCAATCCTGGCACTTCTGATGTGAATGCTGCCGCGCGACTGAGGCCGTAAATGACAGACCGATGCCGTGAAGCCCGGAAAATCATGCAGGGCCTGCCCCATCTTGTCGGTCGAGAAGACGATGAAATGCACCTGGATATCGGGCGTCGCCAGGCGCTGATGCGACTTGAAGAAGGCCGTTGCATAGCCGGCACTCACCGACAGCGGGCCCTTGCGCTGTAGCCCATAGCGGAGCCCGATGCCAATCCGGCGAAAGATATTGTGATACTGGTCGTTGAGCGTGATCTTCTTGCTTGAGCGGAACACCATCCGCACCTGGAAATGGTCCTGCAGGTTTTCGCCCAACTGCGGCGCATCGTGGACGACATCGATGCCGAGCGCCTTGAGCCGGCCTGCCTGGCCATAACCCGATAGCTCCAGAATCTGCGGCGAACCGATGGCTCCGGCACTCAGGATGATTTCCCGGGCGGCGCGCACCTGCTTCAACCGGCCCTCATGCTGAAACTGCACGAGCCTGGCGCGCTTTTCTTCGAAACGAATTCTTGTTGTCAACGCGTGCGTGACGATACGAAGATTGGGCCGTCCCCTGGCAGGCCTCAGGTAGCCCACCGCCGTGCTGCAGCGGCGCCCGCGGCGCGACGTGGTCTGGAAATATCCGATGCCCTCTTGCTCCGCGCCGTTGAAATCGTCGCGGCGCGGCAGGCCGCGTTCCATCCCGGCGCGGATGAAGGCCTCGCATAATTCATGGGGCTCGGTCTGATTGGAAACCGCCAAGGGTCCGCCGCTGCCATGATATTCGCTGGCACCGTTTTCCTGGTCTTCCGCCCTCTTGAAGTAGGGCAGCACATCGGCGAAGGACCAGCCGGCATTGCCCATCCGCGCCCATTGGTCATAGTCTTCTCTTTGCCCGCGGATATAGACCAGCCCGTTGATCGAACTGGTGCCGCCCAGAACCTTGCCGCGCGGTTGAAAGATCTTGCGGCCGCCGAGCTGAGGCTCGGGCTCGGTCTCGTACATCCAGTTGTAACGCGGATTGTTGAAGAGCTTGGCATAGCCGATGGGAATATGGATCCACGGACTGCTGTCCCTGGCCCCCGCTTCGAGCAGCAAAACGCTGTGCCGTCCCGAAGCCGACAGCCGGTTGGCCAGCACCGCTCCGGCTGATCCCGCGCCCACGATGACATAGTCATATTGCCCGAAGTCTTCGATGCCCGCCGCCATCACGCCCGTCTTACCGCTCCTGTTTAACGTGCTCGAACATCATTGCCTTCCACATCCGATGCAATGGAATTCTCGATAGATGCGTATCCTTGCCGCTGGTACGAAAGCCATGCGATGTCTGGGTATGAAAGAGAACTGGCGTGAACGGTTGCGGTACTATGGCATCACCCCGGCCGAGGTGGCCGTCTGTGGCGTTCTATCGCTTGGCTCCGGCGCAGCGGTTGGCTTCCATGCAGGTGGCGTGGCCGCGGCCTATTCGGGCGTTCTGGCTTTTGGCATGCTGATCATCATCATCACCGACAACCGCCGCATGCTGATCCCCGATGTGCTGTCGCTACCCTTGATTCCCATTGGCCTGTTGGCAGCGGTATCGGTGCTGCCGGGTCCACCCGCAGAGATGCTATCGGTTCATGCCGTCGCCGCTATTCTCGCTGCTGCAGCACTCTACGGCGTTCGGTGGGCTTATTTCAAACTTCGCGGTGTCATTGGTCTGGGCCTTGGCGACATCAAGCTTGCCGCCGCCGCCGGAAGTTGGGTGGGGCTCGAACTCCTGCCGATAACTCTGCTGTTTGCGTCTTGCGCCGCGCTGGCGGCAACACTTCTGTGCAGCCATTTCAGCCCTCAAGGGCGCTTGAGCGCCGGCAGTGCGGTGCCTTTCGGCAGCTTCATCGCAGCCGCCATTCTGGCCGTCTGGAATCTGCTGTTGTTGAGAAATTGAGCCGGCTGATTCGTTACTGATATGTTAACGCCACCAAAAATCCCCTTTTGTACTGTAAGATTTATTTCTCTGGCGAATCAATGATTTATCAGACAGATGGTGGACATGACAGAGGGGTCACATGGGCCATGGCCGCGGGCATGGGGATCTGTTGCCGGTGCGGCGTGAAAAAGCGTGCGCACAGCCTAATGCAATTTGCAACAGCTTCGCGCGGCTGGATAGAGTCGCGTGAGCATGGCCGGTCCTAGCTTCCGGGATTGGCGCTCGTGGCTGGTGGGGGTGACCTTGGCGCTGGCCCTGGCGGGGTGCATGGCCAATCCGTCGGCCCAACTCGAATCGCCGCAGCAGGTTGACCTACGTGCCAAAGCGAAAGGCAAGATTGATCGCCGCGAAGGAGCGGCACTGTCCAACGGCGCCAGTGGCAAACAGACGTTCTTTCCTGGATCGTCAGCAGGTCTCGGCGAGAACGGTGGCAGTCCACCGCCTGGCGTAACCGAATCCGATGGCAAGTTCTCGATCAATCTCGACCGCGCCGACATCAACGAGGCAAGCCGCCTGGTCCTGGGCGAGACTCTGGGTCTGAACTACGTCGTCGATCCGCGCGTTCAAGGTACCGTCACGTTGTCATCCTCGCGGCCATTGGCGGCAGGCGAAGTGCTCGATGCTTTCGAAGCCGCACTCCGCCACAACGGCGCGGCACTGATCCAGAACGATGGCCTGGCCAAGGTCGTGGCTCTGCAGGAGGTCCTGGAAGGCGAGCCCGGAGTGGCGGATCTCGATTCCGGCAAGACCTCGCCGGGCTATGGCGTCAGCGCCGTGCCGTTGCGCTATATCAGCGGCGCCAACATGATGGAGCTGATGGACAGCTTCGTCGCCCGCGGCGGTTCGGTTCGCGCCTCCAAGTCGGGTAATCTGATTCTGGTACGCGGGTCGGCTGCCGAACGCCGCACAATGGTCGACATCATCCTGTCGTTCGACGTCGATTGGATGGAAAATCAGTCGGCCAGCATCGCCACGCTGTCCTATGCCACGCCCGAAGAAATCGTGGCGAAACTCGAAGCGGTCTTCGCGGAGGATACCGAGTCGGCAGGCCGCAACGGCGTGAAGGTCATTCCGCTCGAGCGCCTCAATGGCGTCGTGGTGATCGCCAACAGCCAGGCCAAGGTGAAGCGCGCCATGACCTGGATTCGCAGGCTCGATCAGGCCAGCGTTACCGATACGAATTACTTTGTCTATGCAGTGCAGAACGGCAGTGCCGTGGCGCTGGCGGATATTCTGAAATCCACCTTCCTCGATCAACAGTCGTCTGCCGGCACAACCGGTGAAGTGGCACCCAATCAGCCGACCGTGCAGGTCGGAACCGGAGCGACGGACACCGGAACGCCAACAACTACGCCAGATCAACCGTCGTCCGATGGCAAGAGCGACCGCCAGGACATTACGCTTCCCTCATCGACCGAGACCACGGCTTCGACCACGCCGGCAGCCGGCGGCAATTCGCCGAGCGGCATCCGCATCACCGCCAACACCGCCAACAATACCATCGTCATCCGCGCCAGCCAGCGCGATTACCGTAAAATCCTCGCGACATTGCGCAAGCTCGACGCGCCATCGGTGCAGGTGCTGATCAACACCACGATCATGGAAGTGGCGCTGACCAATGACCTGCGCTATGGCGTCCAGGCCTATCTCAAGGGCAAGGACGTCTCGGGCGGAGTCTTCGGCGGCAACGGCCTGACACTGAGACCGAGTTTCCCGGGCATGAACTTCTTCGTCGGTTCTGCCGCCGATCCGCGCGTCGTCGTCGATGCCCTCTCGGCGGTGACCAAGGTGCGCATTGTCTCGTCGCCCTCGATCCTGGTGCTTGAAAACGAAACCGCGACGATAAAGATCGGCGATCAAGTGCCGGTCAAGACCCAGGAAACCAACAGCACCACCAGCAGCGAAACCATAACCAATTCCTTCGTGTACCGCGATACCGGCGTCGTTCTCACGGTGAAACCACGCGTGACCGCATCGGGTATCGTCACCATCGAACTTGGCCAGCAACTCTCATCGGTCACCGCCGGTTCTGGGTCGTCGGAAAATCCGACCTTCTCGCAGCGCTCGATTGCCAGCAAGGTCTCGGTGCCGAGTTCGCAGACGGTGCTTCTCGGCGGCCTTATCAGCGGTTCCGAGACTCGCCAGAAGGATGGGGTTCCCGGTGCCAACAGAATTCCGATCCTCGGCGACCTCATCGGCAAGACCGACAACAGTGCCAAGCGCAACGAGCTGATCATCTTCATCACCCCGCAGATCATCGGGGATGGCGAGGATGCCAGCCGCGCCTCCGAGGAACTGCGCAACAAGATGAAGAGCCTCGGCTGGAACTAACTTACTGCTGGTTTTGAATCTGCAGCTGCGGGTTCATCTGCCGCTGCGGGACATCCTGACCCTCCATCAGCTCGGGGTTTTCCGCCGGATCCTCCATATTGAGGTTCTGCCCCGGCCGTGCCGCCAGATTCTGAAACATCTTGATGTCAAGCACCTGGCCATTGCGGCTGAGAGTTACTTTCTGCGGCGTCACATCGGCTACGCTCCAGCCTTGGATTTCCCCGCCACTGGTCAGCCGATGAATTTCGTTCGATGGATTCCAGCGCATGACAACCGTCCAGCTGCCGTTCTTTGAAGCAACGCCGAGCAAGGCGAAGTCGTCCGGATTGATAGGCTCTTCCACCGGCTCCGGCGGCGGCTCGGCGACCGCCACTTCAGGCTCGGGCTCAGGCTCTGGCGGCGGCGGGGCAGGGGCCCTTGTCGGATTGAACAGCGGCCGCCTGGCGATCTCGTCGAATGCCGCCAGCGTGAGTTCCGCCAGTGGATTGAGATTGCTGACCTTGACCGGTTTTGATCCGGCCGCAGGCGGAGCAGCAGGCTGCTGCACAGCTGTCCCGGTGCTGCCGGGCACGCCAAACCACGTGAACAACGCGCTGTCGCCGCTCCAGGCGGTGTATCCGCCAAGTCCGATTGCCGCGACGAGTAAGAGTGAAAGCCGACGGTCGATCATGGCGCGGCATCCTTCCACCAGGCAAAGGATTCCAGCAGCAAAGTGACAGTCAGCTGATCGGAAGGCAATGCGACCCCGTCCGTTGCCGTTTCGGGCGCGGCAATCTTCATGCGGTTGACAAACATGAGCGGCTGCCCGGCCTCGATCTTCAGAAGATACTGCGACAGGCTGTCAAGACTGCCGGTGACGTCGGCCTCAATCCGCAGCACCGCGAGATTGCCGTTGCGGTCGGCCTGCAGCGGTTGCAGCCTCTGAACCTGCAACCCGCTGGCCTGTGCCAGCTGGCTGGCGAAGACCTGCATCCCGGCGATCGCCAGGCCTGGTGTTGAGCCGTTCACGAACACCGGCCCGGCATCGTCGGCTTCGGTCAGGCGGTTCTTGGGGCCGTCCTTCGCTGTCTTGAGCCGGGCTTCCATGAAGCGCAGTTCCAGGCGCTTTTCGGCCAGCCCATCGAGTTCTGACGCTTGCAATGCAAAGGGCAGCGCCGCCAGCCCCGCCAGCATCAGCGCGGCACCGATCAGCAAAGCCAAACCCCAGGATGCCTTGGCCGTCATGGTGAAGTCACCTTGGCTTCGATTGCCGCCGATATCGAGAAACTGTCGGTCGCGGCATCGGCTTCGCGTTGCGTGGCGGAGGCGAAGTTCACATCCTTGAAGGCATCCGAGGATTCGAGTGTTTCAATGACCGCCGGCACCTCGGTGCCGCGTCCGGCAATCGTCAGAACCGGCCCGTCGAGATCGAATGTCGACAGCCAGATGCCGTCGGGCACCAGTTTGGTGACGGTGTTCAGCAGTTCAAGCACCGGCCTGGTTTCGCGCTTCCGGGAATAAAGCACATTGGCCGCCGCCAGCTGCAGAGAGGCGCTGCCAACGCTGTTCTTGTTGAGCAGCAAGGCCTGGGTCTTGGTGATTGCCGCTTCGACCTCGGCCGTATCGGCCATGACCTTATAGGAGAGATAGCTGCCATAGGCGCCGGCGACTACCGCAACACCTGTCAAAATGGACATGACAGTCTTTACGCGCCGCCGCATCGCCTGGCGCCGCTCGTCGCCGTGCACGTCGATCTCGATGCCCTCCGGCGCCGCAGCACCGTGGCCAACCTCAAAGCGCGCCACCTTGATGCTGGCGTCTTCGAGCCTGTTCAACAGATCGGCTGCCGTCTTGCGGCTGACGATGCCAACATCGACCATGATTTGGCCGCTCTGCGGCGCACCGGCGACGCGGTATCCCCACAAGACTTCCGAAACCGGCCAGGGCGCCAGACTCTCCACCTTGTTGCGCACCACTTGCGCCAGCACATCGCGCGTGGCCGCCGGCAATGCCAGCCGCGTCACCACGGCGCGGCCTTCTCCGGCCCGCAGCAACACACGGCCACGTGGCAGCCGCGACAGGTCCAGTTTAAGACGCTCAGCGCTTTGCGACATGAAGACAGGCAATGGCAACCATTGGTTGGAGCCGTTGCGCCCGTATGCCGACAGGCCGTGCTCGTCGGCCAGCAGCATGGCGCTACAAGCGCTGGCGGCAGGTACGGTCCCGGCCAGGCCATCGGCAAATGCGGTGACGGCCTCGGCCGCCCACGCGCTGACGCGGCTGCTTATTCCGAGGATCTGTAATGTAGCCGAATTGCTTGCCGTCATCTTGTACCGATCACCTTACTCGACTTACCATGACCAGGCCATAACCTGAAACGCCAGCCCGCTACTTTCGTCGGCCACAACCGTTGCAACCAGGCTGCTGTCGGCGATGAGGCCCGGGCCTTCAAGAAGCTTAACGGATATGACAAAGCTTCTGGCTTCGCCAACCGCCACAAATTTCTCCAACGCGCTGATCGCTGCCTGTACCTCTGGTGTCTGCCACTGCCGCCTCTTTCGTGCCGTCTCGAATATCCCGAGTTCCCGTTCGCCAAGCCCAGGGATCGATAGGAGCACCACACTCGGCGCCGCCATCGGGTTTACCTTTCCAGCCTGACTGCTGTACAGGGTGATAAGGGGCAATAATTTGTCCAAGACGGCGTCCGGCACCTTCTCGATGCCATAGAGCTGGCCGATGGCGGCAATCGCCACGGGTGGCGGCTTTGCACCCGCTTCCGTCTGGTCGGCCCCGGGCTGGCCTGCTGTTGCCTGGTTGGCCTGTTGTTGCTGGTTCTGATTTCCAACTGCGGCGTTGGAATCCTGACCAGGCTTGGGTGCCGGCCGTAACGCCGCTATCGCCTCGATCAGCAAGCCGGCGGCAACCGGGTCAGTGGCGTTTTTCTTCATGAACTGCTCGATCAGGACCGGTTCGGCGCGGTTCAGATCGATGAGACCAGAGGCATCGCGGATGCTGACCTCGACGATCCGTCCGGAACCGGTGTCGATTTTTACCGGTTGGCCATTGAAATAGACGCGGTTCTCAGACGTTTCCGCGATGATCATGGCATACGCCGCGGCAGCGCCGGCCTCGAGCGCCAGCTCACTGCGCATGAGGCCGGTTTCAGCGCCAGCCAGGGACAGGCTCTTCTGCGATATCGCACTCAGCGCGACGACGGTCAGCGTCATGAGGCTGACCGCCCACAGCACAACGATCAGGATCATGCCCTGCCGGCCGGTGTCCTCGTGTTGGCGATCACTCATTGCGGGCCCCCACTGGCCACAAGCTTGCCGCTATTGCGCATGCTGCAACCCGGAGCATTGAGATCGGTACAATCGGCCTCGGCGGCGATCTTCATGGTGGCGGTGAAACCGGGAACCCGTGCCCGGCCGGTGGCGCTATCGGTGATTTCGATTCTGATCTGCCCCGGCAGCACATTGCCGGCGGCCCAGGTGCCAGCCCAGTTACGAAGCCCGGCGCGCGGATTGCGATAGGAGAATGCCATCTCGACTGGTCCGCGGATCAGTACCACCTCATCTTTCCAGGCGATGGCGTTGAATGCCGGCACCGGCCGCTTGAATGCCGCCCGGGTGCGCGTCAGGACTTCCGCTTTATCGCCCTCCTTGGCGATGGCAAGCCGCACCCAGTAGAGCCCGTCCTCGTTGCTGCCGGGCCGTTCCGCCAGCACATAGATCAATTCGCGCGGGGCTCCGGCGAACAAAAATCGCGCCGGGTTTTCCGGATTGTCGGTAACCCGCTCGATCCGCGAGATATCCTGGTGAAACACCTCGAGCCCGGTCGTGATGGTTCCCTGCCTGTCGATTGCCGCCGTGGTCTGCTCAAACCCCCGGTTGATGCTGCCCATGGCGAGGCTCAAGCCCGCCAGGATGAGCGACGAAATGAGCAGGCCCACGAGAATTTCCAGCAGCGTGAAGCCACTCTCGGCACTGTCCATGCGGGGTAAGCTCACTTGCCGAGCTTCAATGTATCGAGCACCAGGTGCCCGCGCGGGCTCCAGTTGATCTCGACGGTGAGGCGGTAAATCTTGAAACCATTCTGCAGTTTGCCGATGCCGTTAAGCTGCGTAGGTTCCACATCGAACGTCCAGCGATATTGCCCGCTGTCGCCCGACCTTCGTCCGGATTTGGTTTCAGGGGCCTGGCGTTCATCCTCAAGAATCGAGCGTGCCAGGATGCGAGCCCCCAGATGCGACTCGAGATAGACAGTCGAAACTTGCGAAGAACCGAGCCCGCGCAGCAATGCCACGAGTGCAATCGACGCAATGACCAGAGCGGTCAGCACTTCGACCAGCGAAAACCCCGCTTGGGTTTGGCAGTCAGCCGCGTTGCGATGAAACATTGCCCGTCAGCCAGTTGACCCTGATGACATAAGACTGATTGCCAAAGGTGAAAGTAAGTGCGCCGCCGGATGAATTGCCGGCAGGATAGAAGCGGATATCGGCGGATGATTGCGTTGCTTCATCTCCGGCCACCAGAGCCAAAAATTCGACGCCTTTCGGCATGTCGAGGCTTTCGCCACCCGGGCCCTCAACGCGCTTGGCCCCGGCATCGAAACGCACCACCGTTTCAGTCCGGCCCCTTATTGCGCGGGCCCGCCCGTCACGCAGCATGGCCGATGTCTGGGTGATGAAGGCCCGGAACTTGGCGCTCTCCGACGTGCGATTGCCGCCCCAGGTGAAGGCCGCCGCCGCCATTGCCAGAATCACCATGACAGCCAGCAACTCGAACAGCGTGAAGCCGTCCTCGCCTCCGGCAGCCTGCGTTTCAGTTATAGATGTCGGCATCCTCATCCGTGCCGCCTTCCTTGCCATCGCCGCCAAGGGTGAAGATGTCGAACGTCCCGCGCTTGCCGGGCGAGGCATACTTGTATGGCTGTCCCCACGGGTCGAGCGGTACGCTGCCCTTGCTCAGGTAAGGGCCGTTCCAGCCGGTGGCCTTGCCGGCCGGTTTCACCAATGAGTCCAGCCCCTCGGCACTGGTCGGATAGCGGCCGACATCGATGTGAAAAAGCTCGAGCGAAGTGACAAGGCTTTCAATCTGCACATGCGCCGTCTTGGCCTTGGACGACTGCAGGTAGCCGATGACCCGGGGCCCGACGATGCTGGCCAGCAGCACCAGGATCACCAGCACGACCAATAGCTCGACCAGCGTGAAACCATCCTCGGCATCGCTTGTTCTGGCGGGAATCATCTTTTTCTGAACGGCAATCATGGGCATCGGTCACTCATTCATATGGCAAGATCGTTGACGCTGATGATGGCGCTCATCAGCGAGGTGATAATGAAAGCGACGACACCGCTCAAGCTCAGGATGATCGCCGGTTCGATCAGTGTCAATGCGCGCTCCACCTGTCGGTCTAGCTCATCCTCGAGAATGTCGGTCACCTGGAGAACGCTCTGGGTGAGGTTGCCGGTTTCACTCCCGACCGAAAGCATGCGGGACAATAATGGCGGGAAAATGCGCGATTGTTCCAGTGGCGCAATGAAGTTGCCGCCCTGGCGCAGGGCATCCTCCATGGCGCCGATGGTGCGGCCGATCTGCGGCGTTTCGGCTGTCGGCAGCATCAGTTTCAGGCTCTCGGGTAGGCCGACGCCGGCTTGCAGCAGCGTGCCGAGGATGCGGCAGAAACGCACCACCGAGGCCTTGCGGATCAACGAGCCGATGACCGGAACATACATGCCGAAGCCGCGCAGCAACCGCTGCATGGTGCCGCCGCCCAGCAACGCCACGAGCAGCAACAGCACGAGCGGTACGCCAATCAGCACCATCTTGCCATTGGCGATCAGCCAGTCCGACATCGAGATGACGAACTTCGCCTGATCCGGAATGGGCGCACCGGACCCCTCGATCATGTCCTTGATGCTCGGCACCACCGACACCATGATGAAGATAACGGCACCGGTAGCAAGCGTCACCAGCAATGACGGATAGATCAGCGCCGAGACCAGCTTGCCGCGGATTTTCTGCTCGCGTTCGCGTGAAGTGGCGATCCGTTCAAGCACACCGGGCAATGTTCCGGAGGCTTCGCCCACTTCGATCATGCTGACATAGTAGGGTGGAAAGGCGCCCGACTCGGCGAGCGCCTGATGAAAGCTCTGTCCTTTGCGGATATCGGCCCGCATCGTGGCGATCAGCCCGCCGAAGCCTGAGGAAAAGGTCTCCCTGGCCAGAATGTCGAGCGCCGAATTGAGCGTCATGCCGGCCTTCAGGAGCCAGCCAAGCTCGCGCGTGAATACCGAGATTTCGGAGAAGCTGGCAGGCCCGCCGCCAAGCCGGAACATGGCGCCCGCCGAGATCTCGAGATCGGCATCTTTCACTTCGATCGGATGCAGGCCCTGTTCGCCCAGACGCCCCAGCACCATGGAGCGGTCGCGGCCCTCGATCTCGCCGGTGACACGTTCTCCCGTGTCGCGGATGGCGGTATAGCGGAACTTAGGCATGCTCAGTCTTCCGATGTCACACGGCCGATCTCTTCGATCGTCGTGACGCCATCAAGGCACTTGGCAAAACCATCGCCCAGCATGGTCACCATGCCGTTGGCGATGGCCTGTTTGGCGATGATGCTGGAACTGACATCGGGCCTGATCAAGCGGCGGATATGCTCGTCGACAATCAGGATTTCGAAGATCGCCGCCCGCCCCAGAAACCCGGTGCCGTTGCAATGCTCGCAGCCCTTGGGTCTCCACAGGCGGGCCGGACCCTTGTGCTGGCGCGCCGCTTCCGCCGGGACCTCATGCAGCACCGCCTCGCTCACCTCATGGGGTTCGCGGCAGGTCTGGCACAGCTTGCGCACCAGGCGTTGGGCGACGACGCAGCGCAGCGTCGAGGCGATGAGGAAGGCCTGCACGCCCAAGTCAATCAGCCGGGTGATGGCACCGGCCGCCGAATTGGTATGCAGCGTGGTCAGCACCAAGTGTCCGGTCAGCGCCGCATTGACGCCGATCTTCGCCGTCTCGCTGTCGCGCATTTCGCCGACCATGATGGTGTCGGGATCGAGCCGCAAAAGCGAGCGCAAGGTGGTCGCAAACGTCAGGCCGATGTCGGGCCGGATCTGGATCTGGTTGACGCCCTCGATCTGGTATTCGACCGGGTCCTCGATGGTGACCAGCTTCTGCGCCGGGTCGTTGAGGAAATCGAGAACCGCCGCCAATGTCGTGGTCTTCCCGCTGCCGGTGGGACCGGTCACCACGATCATGCCGTTGTCATGGTTGGCCTGCGCCTTCAACAGCGCCAGCTGCTTTGGTTCCAGCCCCAGCGTGCCGATGCCCGGCGTCTGATTGGTGGCGTGCAGAAAACGGATGGCGATGCTCTCGCCATGGATGGTCGGCATGGTGGCGACGCGGATGTCATGCTCGCGCTCGCCCGCCCTGACCCGGGCCCGCCCGTCCTGCGGCAGCCGCCGCTCGGCGATGTTGAGGCCGGTCAGGATCTTGATGCGCGATACGGCCGCCCGGCCAAGCTCGGGCGGCAGCGAAGCGGCCTCCTGCAACAGGCCATCGACGCGGCGGCGCACCAGCACCCGGCCGCGCGCCGGCTCGATCTCAAGATGGGGGGCGCGCGCCGCCGATGCTTCCCGGAACAGGCGGTTGACGAGGTCGATCACCGGCGCGTCGAGCGCCAGATCCTTCAATTGCCCGTCATCGTCGTCGGAGAGCTGCGCAGCCCCCGCGCTGGCGGCCGCTCCGCGCCC
>JANPCS010000224.1:0-4940 GCA_031431065.1 Hyphomicrobiales bacterium
GACAATCCGGACGCTCACGGTATCCTGGCTGCCGTCGAATTACAAAACGGCAACAATGCCGGTGCCATGCAATTCATCGACCGCGGCCTCAAGGCCGACCCCAAGAATATCGGATTGCTGCTTTTCAAGTCGCGCCTTTACGAAGTCGCCAAGGATGACACCAATCTTGAAGCCAACATCCGCCGGACAATCGAAGCTCAACCGGAACTCCTCGAACTGAGGAGGGCGCTCGTGGCGTTCCTGGTGAGCCGCAAGCGGCTTTCCGATGCCGAGGTGGAAATCCGCAACCTTGCCGTTGCCAAGCCGGACGACAAGGAACTCGCGTTGGGATTGGTGAGCTTCATCGTCGAACAACGTGGCGTGGAAGCGGGCCGTGCCGAGCTCAACCGGCTCATGACCGGGCAGCCCGATGTTGGGGCCTTCAAGCTGGCTTCAGCCAAGCTGGATTACACCTCGGGAAATTTTGACGCGGCAAAAAAGACTCTCGACGCAATTGTCGGCAAGGCCGAGCCGGCCGAAGACGTCAAAAATGCCCAGATTCTCCTGGCCTCGATGTACAGCGACAAGAAAGACTATGTTCTCGCTGGCGTTATCATCGACAACATTCTCAGCAGCGACGCGAAGAACGTCGAGGCCTTGACCCTCAAAGCCAATATCAAGCTCGAAACCGGCAAGCTGGACGGCGCCATTCAGGACGCTCGCGATGCCTTGAATCAGGCGCCGCAGTCGGTGCCATTGCAACTATTGCTGGGCCGTGCCTATGAGAAGCAAGGAGCTGTCGATCTGGCGGCCGAGCGCTACGCCGAGGCAACAAAGCTTTCCAATTTCAACCCGGGGATCACCCTGGATTACGTTAAATTCCTGTCGGCCCGCGGCAAATCGGCTCAGGCCGCTTCGACCTTGGGCGATGCGCTGGCCGCCAACAGCGGCAACGTGCCCCTGATGTCCGCCCTGGCGCGGCTCAAGCTTGCGGAAGGCGACTGGGAAGAAGCCCAGAAGCTTGCCGAACAGATCAAGGCCCTAGGCGATACGTCGGGCGCGGCCGACCAGATCATGTCTACTTCGCTTCTTGGCCAGAAAAAATACAGCGAAATTACGTCGGCAGTCGAATCCGGAAGTGCTGCCATTCCTCAAGCTGCGAAACCGGTTGCCACTGTCGTCCAAGCCTATCTCCAGGCCGGCAAGGCAGACGAAGCGGAAAAGTTCCTCAACGCGGTGATCCAGGCCAACGCCAAGAACGCCGAGGCTTATACTTTGCTCGGCGGCGTCAAGAACCTGCGCTCCAAGCCCGATGAGGCTGAGGCGGCCTTCCGCAAGGCCATCGAAGTGCAGCCACAGAATGCGGTCGGCTATCGCGCCCTGGCGGGCCAACAAGTGGCCCAAGGAAAGCTTGATGCCGCTGAAGCGACGTTGCGCGACGCCAGAAAGCTCATTCCCGGCGACCCCTCCCTGGCTTTGGCGCTCGCCGGATTGTTCGAACGGTCGAACCGGATTGATGAAGCTATTGCGGTCTACGATGAGCAATACAAGGTTACACCGGATGCGCTCGTCATCGTCAACAATCTCGGCAGCCTGCTCGCCGACTACCGCAGTGATCAGGCCAGTCTCGACCGGGCACATGCGGTCACGCGGCGCCTCGAGGCCATCGCCGTTCCGCATTTCAAGGACACTTTGGGCTGGATTGCTTACCGGCGCGGTGACTACCAGACGGCTCTGAACCTGCTCAAGGACGCGGCGGCGCAGATGCCCAAGCAGGCATTGACACGTTACCATCTCGCCATGACGTTCTTGGCGCTGAAGAGAAACAAGGATGCCGCCGAGCACTTCAACGCCGCCCTGGCGCTTCTGAAGGAAGGCGATCCGCTGAAGAAGCAGGTTGTGGCCGGCCTCGACAGCGCGAAGATACAGCAGTAGCTGTAAGGTCGCGAGGTTCATTCGGTGGTTCAGCCAGGCCAGAAGGAAGTCACATGACTGCTGCGAACGAGACCCAGCGGCCGGGCCAGGCGCGACTCATTGGTGCCGATTGGGCCGGGGCGTTTGCCGCCGGCCTGGCGCTTGCCATCATGCTGGTTTTCTACTGGGATGGCTTCGTGGCCATGGTGCAGGCCTGGACCCGCCCGGAATACAGCTTTGGTCCGCTCGTGCCGCTGGTATCGGCTTACATGCTCTTGCATGAGATCCGCCGCCGCCCATTGATGGAAGACGGCGGCAGCCGTTGGCCAGGTGTCGCCATGATCGGCATCGGCCTGGCAACCGGCTACCTCGGCAACCTCAGTCAGATACCCTATCTCATTGCATATGGCTTTATCGTCTCGGTCGGCGGCCTGGCGCTTGTCCTGGCCGGCATCCGGCAAGGCATCCGCTACTGGCCGGGATGGATTCACCTTCTGTTCATGCTGCCGTTGCCAAACTTTCTCTATTGGCATCTCTCCGGGTACCTGCAGCGCCTGTCTTCCAAGATCGGTGTCGAAGTCATCTATGCAATGGGTATTCCGGTATACCTAGATGGCAACATCATCGATCTCGGCGTTTACAAACTGCAGGTTGCCGAAGCCTGCAATGGCTTGCGCTATCTCTTTCCGCTCATGAGTTTTGGCTATCTCTTCGCGGTGCTCTATCGCGGTCCGTTATGGCAGAAGCTGTTGCTCTTCTTCTTGACGATACCGATCACCATCCTGATGAACAGCTTCCGCATCGGTGTCATCGGTATTCTGGTGAACTCGTTCGGCATCGGCCAGGCCGAAGGATTCCTCCATCTCTTCGAAGGATGGATCATCTTCGTGTCGTGTGTTGTCATCCTCTATCTCTTCGGACTGCTGCTGCAACGGTTGCGGCGCCATCCGGAATCCGCCTTCAACATACTCGACCTCGATTTCAACGGATTGTTCAAACCGCTCTCGACGATACGATCCATGCGGATTACACCCGCATTGGCAACGGGTGTCGTTATGATCGCGGTCATCGGCAGCATGTGGACATTCATACCGGCCAAGTCCGCGCCGCACGTACAGCGCGAGAGTCTGGCGGCGTTTCCAATGGCGCTTGCCGGCTGGAGTGGCGAGCGCCGCACACTGGACGAGTCGACAACCATGGTTCTCGCCGCGGATGAATATCTCCTGGCGGACTTCAGGACGCCGGATGAGACCCGCAGCGTCAATCTCTTTGTCTCCTATTATTTTTCGACGTCGGACGGCACCGGCATCCACTCGCCCGAAATCTGTATTCCGGGCAGCGGCTGGGAAGTGTTCCGCTGGGACCAGATATCGGTTTCGCCGGGAAGCGGGATCGCGGCGTTCGATGTCAATCGGGCGGTGATCCAGAAAGGCCAGCAACGGCAGCTGGTCTATTATTGGTTCGAGCAGCGCGGCCGCCGGCTGGCGGGCGAGGTCGAAACAAAACTCTATACGGTTTACGATTCCGCTGTCCGCGGCCGCGCCGACGGCGCGCTCGTGCGGCTTACAACACCTCTTGCCCCCGGCGAAGCCGAGGCGATGGGAGACCGGCGCATTCAGGAGTTCATGAGTCCGGCGCTCGCCGCGTTTCCCGCTTTCATCCCCGAATAGGCGGGTGCAAAATGAACACCAGCGGCTGCGGTTCCGGCACAGCTTCAGGAGTGAATGAAGCCGCTGCGAAGAGCGGGTGTCACCGGAATGCCGCTTGCGTTCTGGGCATTCCCATCGACACGCTTACACTTGACGAAGTAACCCGCAAGATCGATAGCAGCGTCAGCGACGGGCAGCGTCTCTTCATCTCGACGGTCAATCTGAATTTTCTGACCTTGTGCCGTTCGTCCGATGCCTTCCGCTTATCGCTGCGGGCCAGCGACATTTGCACCGCAGACGGAATGGTGGTGGTCGCACTTTGCCGCTTTCTCGGTATTGCCGTCCCCGAGCGGGTGGCCGGTTCAGACTTCGTAACATCACTCGCCAAGCGGGATGCGTCGCGCCCGCATGTTAAAGTCTTTTTCTTTGGCGGTGCGGAGAACGCCGGTTCCCGTGCCTGCTCTGCTGTGGGCGAACTGAAATCGCCGGCACTTTCCTGCTGCGGGCACCTCAACCCAGGATTCGGCAGCGTCGAAGATCTGAGCGATGCCGCCAAGCTGGACGAAATCAATGCCAGCCGCGCCGGTTTTCTCGTGGTTTCGCTTGGTGCCGAGAAGGGCCAATCGTGGATCGTCCGCAATCTTGGCCGGATCGGGCCGCCAGTTGTCAGCCACCTTGGCGCCAGCATCAATTTTCTGGCGGGAACAGTACAACGCGCGCCAAGGGTGTTGCAGAAAGCTGGACTCGAGTGGTTGTGGCGGATCTATCAGGAGCCACATCTCACTGTGCGCTACGCCAAGGATGCCGCTGCACTGGCTGGCCTGATACTGACTGCCATCATTCCGCTGCGCGTGTGGCTGTCGGTCGGCAAGTGGAAGTACGGAACAGCCGATTTCGGAATCACACGAACCGGCGGCAGCTCCGGACATGTCGGCATTAAACTCCAGGGTGCATTGACGCGCGACGGAACGGCAGATCTGGCGGCCGCTTTCGCTGATGCCATGTCCTCAGCCTCGTCGATTTCTCTGGACCTCGGCCAAGTCTCATGGTTGGACCCCTATGGTGCGGGATGTCTCCTGGTGATGTGCGAGGCGGCAAGGCAGCGCGGCGTTACTGTGACCGCTTGCAACATCCCGCGGTTCGTGCGGACAGGCTTGAAGCTGTTTGGCCTGACCGATCTGATGGCGGAAAGGGGAGGTGAGGAATTGCGTGCCCCACCTCAAGCCGGCAAAGAACTTGCCTACCGGGCGTTGGGTGCAGTTGAGTATCCGGCCGGGACGCTCGCTGGACCCAAGAATTGAGTGGCCTGAACGATGACCATGAATCGAACCGAAGACAAACCAAGGCCAACTGGCCGGGGAATTGTTCCGCCACTGTCGTCCACGGTTGCCTCGAGCG
>JANPCS010000225.1:0-5790 GCA_031431065.1 Hyphomicrobiales bacterium
TCGATGAATTGCGCATTCCCGCCATACAGAAACGAGGTCTGCTCAAACGCCGTCGTCAGGTCCGTCTTGTTCATCTACCTATCTCCGCTCCTTTTCCTCCCCCTGATCCTCTCCCGCTTGCGGGAGAGGGTGCCCGTAAGGGCGGGTGAGGGGCCGTCTTCGGCTTCTAGCCCTTCAACACCTTCACCAACGTCTTGCCCAGCAAGGCTGGCGAATCAGCGACCGCGATCCCGGCCCGCTTCATCGCCTCGATCTTCGATTGAGCATCACCCTTGCCGCCTGAAATGATCGCCCCCGCATGGCCCATGCGCCGTCCCGGCGGTGCCGTGCGCCCGGCGATGAACCCCACCATCGGCTTTTTCTTTTTTGATTTGGCAATGAACTCGGCCGCGTCTTCTTCCGCCGAACCGCCGATCTCGCCGATCATGATGATCGAATGCGTCTCGTCGTCACCTAAAAACATCTCCAGCACGTCGATGAACTCAGTGCCCTTCACCGGATCGCCGCCGATGCCCACCGCCGTCGTCTGGCCAAGCCCTTCCTGCGTCGTCTGGAACACCGCCTCATAGGTCAGCGTGCCGGAACGCGACACGATGCCGACATTGCCCTTTTTAAAAATGTTCCCCGGCATGATGCCGATCTTGCATTCGTTCGGTGTCAAAACACCCGGGCAATTCGGTCCGATCAACCGCGACTTGGAGCCTGACAGCGCCCGCTTCACCTTCACCATGTCCATCACCGGAATACCCTCGGTGATGGTGATGATCAGCGGAATCTCGGCATCGATGGCTTCAAGAATGGCATCGGCCGCAAACGGCGGCGGCACATAGATGACCGAAGCATCGGCCCCGGTCTTCTGCTTCGCGTCCCACACCGTATCGAAAACGGGGAGCCCCACATGCGCGGTCCCACCCTTGCCCGGCGTCACGCCACCAACCATCTTCGTCCCATAAGCAATCGCCTGCTCGGTATGAAACGTCCCGTTGTTGCCGGTAATGCCCTGGCAAATGACCTTGGTATGCGCGTTGACGAGAATGGACATGGTTTGATGGATTTCCTGATTGTCAGCTATTTCTCAAATGGTTTGGCTTCTACACTGAAATGACCTGTATCGGGCTCGAAACTGGTGACGTACCATGAAGCTCCTCGCTGGGCAGAAACCCACGGATGAGCGTCGCCGTAACCCTCCCCGGGAGTTCCATCTAAAATGACGACATCAACGGCAGCAGCACTGTTGAGCAAGGCCTTGGAAAGGTGCCGTTTGCGTTTCGTATTCCCAGGCTTTTTGATCCATTCTTCAAGCGGACCACCGTGCGACTTACTATCAAACCATGGAGCGCCATTCCTCGTTCGCATTTCTTGTTTCCAGATGGTGATGCAAACGCCATGCTCAGATTCTGCAGACCAATCTTGCCTGGGAACTTCTAGACTGTATCCAAGTGACTTGAACGCCTCGGTGAATTTCACAGAGTGCTCCCTTTTCGTTAGCCTAACTGCTGGTGGGCTTGGATTTACGCGAAATCTTGACAAACGCCTCTCTTATCTGTTGCCGAACTGATTTGTTGCGCTGTCTTCCTAATTGCACAAGCTTTTCAACCAACTCATCAGGAAGTGCCATCGTAACGGCGCTTTTGCAAGAAGACTGTTTTCCCTTGGTGGTCATTTGGCTATACCTTAACTGCATCCACAATCTTCGCCGCCGCATCGTTCAAATCGTCGGCGGGGATCACATTCAACCCGCTCTCCCGGATAATCTTTTTCCCCAGATCGACATTCGTCCCCTCAAGCCGCACCACCAGTGGCACGGCGAGGCCTACGTCCTTCACCGCCGCAATCACTCCTTCGGCAATCACATCGCACTTGGCGATGCCGCCGAAGATGTTGACGAGGATGCCCTTGACGCGCGCATCAGCCGTGATGATCTTGAACGCCGCCGTCACCTTTTCCTTGGTGGCGCCGCCGCCGATATCGAGAAAATTCGCGGGCTCAGCACCATACAGCTTGATGATGTCCATCGTCGCCATGGCAAGGCCAGCGCCATTAACCATGCAGCCGATCGAACCATCGAGCGCCACATAGGAGAGATCGAATTTCGAGGCCTCGATTTCCTTCGGGTCCTCTTCCGAGAGATCGCGCAATTCCTTGATGTCGGGATGCCGGTCGAGTGCGTTGGAATCGAAATTGATCTTGGCATCAAGGCAGACCAGTTGGTTGTCCTTGGTCACCACCAGCGGATTGATCTCAAGCAGGCTCATGTCCTTTTCGACAAACGCCTTGTAAAGCTGGCCGATCATCTTCACGCATTGCTTGGTCAGATCACCCTCGAGCTGCAAGGCGCTGGCGATGCGCCTGCCGACGTAAGCCGAATATCCCGCCGCCGGATCGACTTGCACGGTGATGATCTTTTCCGGCGTCGCATGTGCCACCTCCTCGATATTCATGCCGCCTTCGGTGGACGCAATGAACGCCACCTGCGAGCTTTCGCGGTCGACCACCATCGATAAGTAAAGTTCACGCGCAATCGCCGTGCCTTCTTCGATATAGATCCGCTGGACTTTCTTTCCATCTGGCCCCGTCTGAGGCGTCACCAGTGTCATACCAAGCATGCGCGTGGCCTCAACCTTCACATCGGCCAGCGATTTGACGACTTTGACGCCGCCGCCCTTGCCGCGCCCGCCGGCATGGATCTGGGATTTCACCACCCACACCGGTCCGGGCATCTGCTCCGCCGCCTTCACCGCCTCATCGACGCTGAAGGCAGCTTGACCCCGGCCGGTCGCCACGCCAAAGCCGCGAAGAACTTCCTTGGCCTGATATTCGTGAATGTTCATCTGCGCGACCTTGAGTTGACGTTTGCGGTAATCAGGCCAGATCCGGCGCGACGACTTTCGCCGCCGCCATCAGGCCGTGCACCGCTTCAATCGATTTCTTGAACCCGGCCTTATCCTCGGCGTTGAGTTCGATCTCGGCGATGCGCTCGACACCATTCTCGCCGATCACCACCGGCACGCCGACATAAGTGCCGGTGACGCCATATTGACCGGTGAGATGTGCCGCGCAAGGCAGCAGGCGCTTCTTGTCCTTCAGATAGCTCTCGGCCATGGCAATGGCGGCAGAGGCCGGCGCATAATAGGCCGAGCCGGTCTTCAGCAGGCCGACGATTTCGGCCCCGCCATCGCGTGTGCGCTGCACGATCTTGTCGATTTTTTCCTGTGTCGACCAGCCCATCTTGATCAGGTCCGGCACCGGAATACCCGCCACCGTCGAATAGCGCGTCAGCGGCACCATCGTGTCACCGTGGCCACCCAGCACGAAGGCGGTGACATCTTCCACCGAGACATTGAATTCCTCGGCGAGGAAATGCCGGAACCGCGCCGAATCGAGCACCCCCGCCATGCCCACAACCTTGTTGGCGGGAAGCCCGCAATATTTCTGCAGCGCCCACACCATGACGTCCAAGGGATTGGTGATGCAGATGACAAACGCATCGGGCGCGTGGCTCTTGATGCCCGCCCCCACCGAGGCCATGACCTTGAGGTTAATGCCGAGCAGATCGTCGCGGCTCATGCCGGGCTTTCGCGGCACGCCGGCGGTGACGATGCAGACATCCGCCCCGGCAATCGCCTCGAATGAATTGGCGCCCGACAGCTTGGCGTCGAAGCCTTCAACCGGGCCGGACTGCGCCAGATCGAGGGTTTTTCCCTGCGGCAGACCCTCGGCGATGTCGAACACCACGATGTCGCCCAGTTCCTTCAATGCGGCGAGATGCGCCAGCGTTCCGCCGATCATACCGCCGCCGATCAGTGCAATTTTCTTCCGAGCCATGTGAGAGTGTCCTTAGTGACCGAATGTCGTTTCGCAGTGCAATAACAGCGATTTCTGTAGACCCCTTAAATAACACCTTCAAGCCACCCGGCTAGTCAATTCGGCGTATAAACTTGCCTAAAACGTCAAGTTTCGGCGATTTTCTTCCCCCACCAACTCGCCGCTTGCATCTCTTTCAGCCTTGAAACCGTGCGGCCGAATTCGAAAGCGTGGTCGCCCGCCGGATAGATGCCGTCCGGGGCTTGCGCCGAACTCGCCACCAGCCTGACTCTCGCGTCATAGAGCGTATCGATCAGCGTCACGAAGCGCCTGGCTTCGTTGCGCCGCTCCGGCCCCAGGACTGGTATTTGCTCGGCGAACAGCGTACCGAAATTCTTGGCGAGCGCCAGATAATCCGCCGGTCCCAGTGGCTGCTCGCACAGGTCGGCAAAGCAGAATCTGGCGCAGCCATGGGCGGCCTGCGGAACACGTAATTTACGGCCCAGTACCGCAATATCGCGAGGCTGGCCGCTTTCGGTGTCGGTCAGCCGCCGCCACAGGTCTTGCACCTTCGCATCGCTTTCAGGTCCGAGCGGCGTCAAAAAAGTCTCGTGCGCCTTCACCCGTCCCAACCGGTAGTCGGTGCGGCCGTCGAGCCCCACGACATCCAGCCGCTCGCCGATGAGCGTTATGAAGGGCAGGAACAATTGCCGGTTCAAGCCGTCGCGATAGAGTTGAACGGGAGCGAGGTTGGATGTCGTGACAACGACCGTACCTTCCGCCAGCAAACCTTCGAACAGCCGCCCCACGATCATCGCATCGGCAATATCGCTGATCTGCATCTCGTCGAGACACAACAGCCGGGCTTCAGCCGCGATAGCCCTGGCCACCGGCGCCAGCGCATCCTGTTTCTGCGCAGCCCGCGCCACGTGCAGGCGGGTGTGCAGGTCCTGCATGAAGGCATGAAAATGCATCCGGCGTTTCGGCTCAATCCGAACCTCGCCAAAAAACAGGTCCATCAGCATGGTCTTGCCGCGGCCCACGCCGCCGTGAATGTAGAGGCCCTTGGGCGGCACCGGCTGCTTGCGCAATCGGGCCAGCAGGCTGCCGGTCCTGGGCAGCGCCTCGAGAGCAGCAGCCAAATTCCCGAGACGCAGCAGCACCGCCAATTGCCCGTCGTCGGCCTTGAGGCCGTTGGCCTGGCACCGCCGCTCGTACTCGGCCAGAAGCGCTGCCATCAAGCCTCAGGTGCCATCAAGTCTCAGGTGAACGTCATGAAATGCCGCAGCAACACCGCATAGGCCGCCACCACCGACATATATCCGAAAGCCGAGATCGACACTGAAAGCCGCGACATCGGTTCCAATCCCATGTCGATCGTCCGTTTACGGATGTTCAGCAGCAGCGCCATGGCGCCAAAAATCACCAGCAGCACCTGCTCGAAGGCAAACCCCGTCGCAACGATCAACCCGCCCGCCGCAATCAGCCCAAAACGCGCATAAGATCCCATGATCTTGGCCAACACCGAGCGCAGCACGATGCCGCCATCGAGCGGCTCCACCGGCAGCAGGTTGAACAGGTTGAGCCCGCAGGCGACGATTGCCATCATCACCGCGATGTCAGGACGCGGCCCCCCCGCCCACACCCAGAATGCGGCCAGCAACGGCACAACCACGCTGGGGGCGGGGCCCATCATCGCCGCGAAAACGATCTGGCCTTGCGTCGTGAACCCCATGCGCGGCACGGCGATGGCCCCCAGGAACGGCAGGAACACCAGCCGCCCCCATGGCTGGCCAATCATCCGGTAGGCCACCAGGTGGCCATATTCATGGATCAGCAGCGCCACCACCAGCAGGGGCGCGATGATCCAGCCGAAGGCCAGCACAAAGGTGTAAAGCGAGACGACGCCGGTCACCACCGCCACCGCCGCAGAAATCAGCGCATCCGAACTGTAGTCGGGTGTCCCCGTCTCGGCCTCGCCACGCA
>JANPCS010000226.1:0-6703 GCA_031431065.1 Hyphomicrobiales bacterium
GTTGGCGTTGGCCGGCCGCAAGGTCTTCCGCGTCAAGGTGAAGCTCATCTGATGGAACGCTTCATCAACCAGATCGTACTCTTTTTCAGGCCTGAGACATTGGGCCTGTTGTTCGAGGCGATCGGCATGACCATTGCCCTGACGGTCATCGGCTGCGTCACCGGATTCATCTGCGCCTTCGCCGTTGTCTATGCCCGGCAATCGCAGGGTTGGCTGGCGCTGCCAATCCGCATCGCGGCCATTCTCTTCGTCGAGTTGTTCCGGCGCATTCCGTTTCTGGTCATCACTTATCTGGTGCTGTTTTTCCTCGCCGTCATCGTCAAGGGCGCCTCGCTTTTTGCCATCGCCATCGTGGCGATCTCGATCTACGCCACGGCTTATCTCTCCGAGATCATCCGCACCGGGCTCGAGTCAGTGCCGCGCCAGCAGATCGAAGCAGCCCAGGCGATGAACTTCAGCCGCTGGCAGACCTTGGTCAATGTGATCGTCCCGCAATCCTGGCCGGTGGTGCTGCCGCCAGCCTTCGCCTTTATGGTGGCCTTCGTCAAGGATACCTCGCTGGTCAGCCAGATCGGGGTTTTCGAACTGGCCTTTCGCGGCCGCGAGCTGGTCAATCAGGGCATGTCCGGGCTTTTCGCCTTCGGCATGATTTCGCTCATCTATTTTCTGCTATCCTACCCGCTGACCCGGCTTGGCCGCCGCCTGGAGAGACGCCTTGCACCATCTCGACATCAAAAATCTTAACGCCAGCTACGGCCCGGTGAAGGTGCTGGACGGCTTCAGCCTGACGCTTTCCAAGGGCGAGGTCGTGGCCCTGATCGGCCCATCGGGCTCGGGGAAATCTACGGTGCTCCGTGTGCTGATGGGTTTGACGCCGGCCACGGGGGGCACGGTCTCGGTCAATGGCGCCAGCATCGATTTCCGCTCGGCGGCCAATGTGCGGCAGGCGCGCGACAAGATGGCCATCGTCTTTCAGCAGTATAATCTCTTCCAGAACATGGATGTGCTGTCGAACGTCACCATCGCTCCGGTCAAAATCCGCGGGCGGCCGCGCGCCGAAGTTGAAGCCGAAGCCAGGACGCTGCTGGACCGCGTCGGGCTGGCCGACAAGTACAAGGCCTATCCCGATCAGCTTTCAGGTGGCCAGCAGCAACGCGTGGCCATTGCCCGCGCCCTGGCGCTCAAGCCAGAGATTCTGTTGCTCGACGAAGTGACCTCGGCACTCGATCCCGAGCTGGTGAATGAGGTTCTCGACACGGTGCGCCAGCTTGCCAGGGACGGCATGACCATGCTGATCGTCAGCCACGAAATGGGCTTCGTGCGCGAGGTCGCCAGCAAGGTTGTCTTCATGGACAAGGGCAGGGTGGTGGAGGCGGGTGCCCCGAAGCAACTGCTCGATGCGCCGTCAACCGAGCGCGCCCGCGAATTCATGGGCAAGATCCTGCGTCACTGAGTTCACAGCGACAGTTGCGAGGTCGGCAGCCGGCCGAGGATTTGAACGACCTCTTCGATCAGCACATCGGCATCGGCCTTGCCGGCTTTTTCCGCGGCATCGCGGTCACCCTTCTCGATTGCCGCAATCATCGCCAGATGCTGATTGAGCTTCGGCAGCGGAACCCGATCCTCGTAGTGATGGATGTAAAGCCGGAACACCCGCTGGCCCTGATCGAGAAGGCTGCGCATCCAGGTGGCGATGAAGGGGTTGCCGCCCATCTCGGCAATGCAGGCGTGAAAATCGCGGTTGAGCCCGACGATCCCCAGGACATTGACCTCTCGGTGCGCCTCCTCCAGCTTCGCCTCGATATCTTTCAGCCGCGCCACGCCGGATGCTGTGCGGTTTCCCGCCGCCAGCCTGGCGCTCAACCGGTAGAGCAGTTGCATCGCATCGAAGTAGGCGGGGAGTGCGGAGAAGTCGAGTTGCGAGACGATCGAAGTGCGGTTGCGCAGTGCATCGACAAGCCCTTCTGCCGACAACCGGATCAGCGCTTCGCGCACCGGTGAACGCGACACCTTGAAGGCGCGGCTCAATTCCGTCTCGTCGAGCAGCGTTCCCGGCCGCAGTTCCAGGTTCAGTATCTTTGTCTTCAGATTATCGTAGACGAAACTGGCGCCCGTGCCGCGCGGCCGGCGGCCGCGCTTAGCGGATTCGGTATGCGATTTTTTCTTCGCCGCCGTCTTTCGTGCCAAGTTGGTGGTCCTGCTGATGATCGTCCTTGGTCAGCTTTAGCGTTGCGGCGTGCAACAAGGCAAGGCCCGCCGGGGCCTCATGCTGTTTTCACTTTGATCTCGTGTTCTTCGACAACCAGGCGCTGGAAGCGGCTGACATGTTTCAGCGTATCGGCCCGCGAAGGGCTGGGCGTCGACTTGCCGTAAACCGCCTTGAAGTCCTCGTCCGAGGCGAACCACTGTTCGGCGCAGCCATCCCATTCCGGCTCTTCGGCGGGCTTGCCCGGCAGATGATCATCCGCGCAACGCACGTTCACGATATAGCGTTTGAGATAGGGCTTCTGCAATTCGGTGATCATGTGGATATGGCTGTCGAGCCACCACGAGCGGAAGTCCGCCAGGCTGAGGTGCGGCGCGCGCTTCAGCAACCATATAACCTTGATCATCACCAGCCTCGAAATCTTGTATACATCACGTATGCATGTTAGGACGGGGTGACTCTAATGTAAATGCTTCGGATGCTTCATGCGGGCGAGCGATTGCGACGTTCTGGTCATCGGCTCCGGCGCGGCAGGCCTCATGGCGGCATTGAAGGCCAGCGCATCGGGTCTGCGCGTCCGGGTCATCGAGAAGGAACCGGTGGTTGGCGGAACAACGGCACTGTCCGAGGGTATGATCTGGGCGCCGTTGAGCGCAGAAGCGCGCTCAAAGGGCATCGCCGATACGCGCGAAGCGGCGATTGCCTATATCGCGGCCGCAGCCGGACGCCATGCCGAGCCCCAACGCATCGCCGCCTATGTCGATGGCGCGGCCGGGATGCTGGCCTTCATCAATGCATCGTCAGGCGCGCGCTTTTCACTTTCAAGTTATTCGATCGACTATCATCAGGACTTGCCCGGCGCCACGAAAGGCGCGCGTGCTTTCATTCCCGGCCTGATCGATGGGCGCCGGCTTGGCGGCGATTTCAAACGCCTGCGCAATCCGCTGGCCTCCACCATGCTGCTTGGCGGCATGACCGTTGCCAGCGGCGATCTCGCCGATTTCCTCGCCATGCGAAAGTCGCTGAAATCGGCGCTGCATGTTGCGTCAGTCGTGGCGCGCCATGGCTTTGACCGTCTCGCTGGTCATCATCGCGGCACGCGGATCGCCAATGGCAACGGCCTGGTCGCCGCGCTCATGCTGGCGCTGAAGCAGAGGGGCGTCGAGATTGAAACCAGCACCAAAGCCGTGAAGCTCATCGCGGCGGCGGGCCATGTGACAGCAGTGATCGTCGAGACACCGTCAGGCGGGGAGACCATTTCCGCCCGCCGCGGGGTCGTCCTGTGTTGCGGCGGATTTCCGGGCGATGGCGAGTTGCAGCGCAAGTACTACGCCCACGTCGCCAACGGCAGTCCGCACTACTCGCTGGCTCCTGCCAGCAATATCGGCGATGGTTTGCGGCTGGCGGTCGAAATCGGCGCGGCTCTGAATGAAGACCTCGCTGAGCCCGCCGCCTGGACGCCGGTGTCGCTGGTGCCGCAAGCCAAGGGGCCGCCGGTGCCATTTCCCCATTACATCGACAGAGGAAAACCCGGCGTCATCGCCGTCACCCGCCACGGCCGCCGCTTTACCAACGAAGCCGATGTCTATCACCGCTTCGTGCCGGCCATGTTTCGGGCTTGCGCTGGCGAGGTGGATGTCGGTATCTGGCTTCTCGCCGATCACCGGGCCATTCGCCGCTATGGACTTGGTGCAGCACCTCCTGCGCCAGCCCGGCTCTCGACCTTCCTGGCCAACGGCTATCTCAAGTCCGGTCGAACCATCGAGGACCTGGCGCTCGCCATTGCAGTTGACCCGCAAGTCCTCGCGCGCACGGTTGCGGCCTTCAATCAAGATGCGGCGCGTGGCGTGGACCATGAATTCGGCAAGGGCTCCACGGTTTACAACCGTGCCAACGGCGATCCCGAATACCAGCCGAATCCATGCCTGGCACCATTGGTTGCCGCACCCTTTTATGCGGTGCGCGTGGTGCCCGGCGACATCGCCACCTTTGTCGGTTTGAAAACCGATCGCTTCGCGCGGGTGCTGACCGGGGATGGCAAACCCATCACCGGTCTCTATGCCGCAGGCAACGATGCGGCGAGCGCCATGGGTGGCGATTATCCGGCAGCCGGGATCACCATCGGCTCGGCCATGACCTTCGGCTACCTCGCCGCACGGCATATCGCGGAGGGCCGGTAGCCTCTACAGAAAAAACTGCGTGAAACTCTCCGGAAGTTTGCGGCCCAGCATCTGATCGGCGACCAGTCGCGCCGACATTGGTCCTGCGGTGAACCCCATCCATGGGAAGATACAAGTGAAGAAGCCCGGGATACGTGGTGCTTCGCCGAAGATCGGCCGCCAGTCCCGGGTGCCGTTGACGATGGCAGGCCAGGTTCGCAACAGCTGCACGCCTGCGAGCGCCGGCACCAGATTGATCGCCGCTTTGAGATTGGGCGGGATCGAAGCGGGCTCAACTTCGGGCCGCCCGGTATCGGCGTTGATGCGCGCCGCCCAGCCGCCGCCGATCACCACGCCGCCATGCCGCGTCTGCTTCAGTGTCAGCCGGTCACCGGCGGAATATATGAGATGCTTGACCAGTGGTTCGACCGCTTCGGTGATGTTGACCTGAATGGGAAAGCCCTCGATTTCGAGATCGAGCCCCAGCATGCGCCCGATGCGCCCGGCATCCGCGCCAGCGCAATTGAGAACGCGCCGTGCAGCTATGCTGCCGCCCGTCGTCTCGACCGTAAACCCAACTGAACTCGCCACCAGATGTGTGAGAAGCGTGTTGCGTAGAATCCGCGCGCCATGCCGTTGCGCCGCGTGTGCGAGCGCTGGCCCGGCCTTCAACGGATTGGCCTTGCCCTCCGCCATGCAATAGGAGCCGCCAACCACCTTGCCGGAAAGATAAGGCGCGATGGCCAGCAGCTCGGTTTTCGAAACCACCTCGACGGGAAGACCTGCTTCGCGCTCGAATCTGACTTTGGCCCGAACGGCACTCATCTGCGGCTCGCTGTCGGCCACCAGTAGCCCTCCAGATGTGATGACTTCAAAGTCCGCAACGAGTTCGCGCTCGAGCTCCTTCCACAACTCGATCGACTGCAGCATCAGCGGCACGACGGGCTGGAAGGCCCTGGCGAAGCTCTCGCCTTCCGCGACAAATGGCTCATAAGGAATCTGCGCATGCAGGCTGCCGGAGTTGCTGCCCGAGGCCAGGGTGTTGAGATCGTGCTGTTCGACGAGCAGCACATCGGCTCCCTCGCGCGCCAGGAAATAGGCCGCGCAGCAGCCGGCAAGCCCTCCGCCCACGATCAGGATATCGGCCCGTCCGCTGTCCAAGAAAGCTCCCGCTGACTCTTTGCAGCCTTGTATAGCTGTGTTACGATCTTGTCGACACGTTGAATGCAGCGTCAGAGTCGCCGAGCTGCCTCATTGATAATATTGGAGTTCTGGACATGGCACACAATTTTCGCGGCAGCTTCGCAGTGACCGTGACGCCCTTCACCGAAGACGGCAGCCGGCTCGACATTCCGGCCTGGAAAAAGTTCCTCGACTGGCAATTGGCGTCCGGCATTCCGGGCATCATCATTCTCGGCACCACCGGCGAATTCCTGACGCTGACCGATGACGAGCGCGCCGAATTCGTCGAGGCCACCGTCAAGCACGTCAACAAGCGCATTCCGGTTCTCGTCGGCACCATGAATGCCCACACGCCGCGCGCCGTGCTAAATTCGGTCGAGGCCGAAAGGCTCGGCGCCGACGGCTTCATGATCATCCCGCCCTATTACTACACGCCGACGGAGGATGAAATCTTCGCTTACTACAAAGCGATCTGCGAGAAGACTTCACTGCCGATCATGCTCTACAACAATCCGTATACGTCGAATGTCGATATGCCGGCCAGGCTGGTGGCGCGCCTCACCAGGTCCTTCGAACAGATCCGCTACATCAAGGAAGCCAGCCAGGACATGGCGCGCGTCTATGACATCATCGAGGAAACCAGCGGCGTGATGAATGTCTTCGCCGGACAGCGCATCGTCGAATCCTATCTCTATGGCGCCGTGGGTTATGTGAATCCGTGGGGCAATTATTTTCCATACGCCTCGACCCGCATCTGCGAGTTCTGTGCGGAGAAACGCTGGGACGACGCCAAGAAGATCGAACGCCTCATCAACCGCATCAATGCGGTGATTGTGGCTGGTCATCCAACCTATGGCCACCAGTGCTATTCCAAGGCCATTGCCGCGGCACAAGGCTATCCCGTCGGCGATGTGCGCCCGCCGCTTACCACGTTCAAGGAATTGGGCGAGGAAGGCCGCGGCCGCGTCAAGGACATCATGGCGGTGATTGCTGAACTCGACCAGCTGATGGTGGAACTCGATGGCGGCAGAGCCCGGCAGGCAGCGGAATAGCCGGGCCGCATTGGAAATTTTATTGTGAAGAACATCATGCTGTTCGAACCGCTGACCCTGCGCGGCACGGTTCTGAAGAACCGTATCGTCGTGTCCCCCATGTG
>JANPCS010000227.1:0-7551 GCA_031431065.1 Hyphomicrobiales bacterium
GGCGCCAGAGACGATTGCCGAATTCAAACTCGATCTTGCAGCCGGCGCTCCAGCTCTGATCGAATATCTGTCGAACCCGGCGCTCAACCTGATCCGCAACACCGGGTTCGACACGTCGAAACTCCAAGGCGAGGCCAGGGTCAAGGTGGATATGTCGCTGCCGTTGATCAAAGATGTGCCGAAATCGCGGGTCATTGTCGTGGCGTCGGCGCGCATTTCCAACACCGGGCTCAAGGATGCGCTGCCCGGTATCGACATTTCGGATGGTGAGATCGACTTGACCGTGGAAAAGGGTGCCTTGAAAGCCGGCGGCAAAGCCAAGCTCGAAGGCATTCCGGTCAAACTCTTTTGGCAGCGCGCCGCGGGCACCGATGCCAAACAATCCGCCGTCATTGAAGCAAATCTTGATGGCGAGGAAAGAAAGAAGATCGGCATCGATCTCGGCAGCTTCATGCGCGGACCGATTGGCGTGAAGGCCACCATCGACGATCTCGGACACGCCGAGGGCCGTGTCGATGTCACGGCCGATCTCAGCGATGCCGATATGCGCATTACCGCCATCAGCTGGGTCAGGCTGGCTGCGGCCAAGACCACGGCCAGCCTTACTTACTATAGCAAGGGCAAGGATGGCCGGCGTGTCGAGGACCTGGTGATCAAGGGACCGGGGCTTTCGATCAAGGGCGAGATCGGTTTGGGACCCAAGGGCACCGGGTTTCGCACCGCCAAATTCAGCGAAATGCGGCTGAGCGACGAGAACATTTTCTCATTGTCGGTCAAGAACAGCGAGGACGTCACGGCGGTGACGCTGCGCGGCGACAGCTTCGATGCCCGGCCCCTGATCCGCAGCATGTTCGCAACAAAGAAGTCTGCCGGTGGCGACAGTGAGAGCGACGAGAAACCGATCAGCATTTCGCTCAATCTCGATCGCATCCACGCCAATCGCGGCGAGATGATCACCGGCGTCAGCGGTGAACTGATGGCGCGGCGCGGCAGGCTTGAATCAGCCGAGATTTCGGGAACCTTCCTCAGCGGCCAGCCAGTGGTATTCCGCGTCACGCCAGTCGAAGGCGGCCGCGAAATGCGTATCAATGGCCGTGATGGTGGCGCCGCTATCCGTGCCGCCAATCTCTACTCCAGCGTCGCCGGTGGTCAGATTGAATTCTATGCCTTGTTGGCGAACGACGGGAGTGGGTCGGTCAAGACCGGCAAGCTGGTGCTGCGCAATTTCGAAGTCCGTAATGAGGCGGCGCTAGCGGAGCTCGATACCAAGGGAAAGCCGAAGAAATCCGGTCCGCGTAGCGATGCCATGTCGTTTACCAAGTTGACGCTGCCCTTTACGGCGGACGCGAAGTTTATCCGCATCGGCGACACCCTGGCGCAAGGCAACGAACTGGGGATCAGCGCCGGCGGCCTCATCCGCAAATCGGATGGCGTGGTTGAGATCAGCGGCACAATCATTCCGATGTATGCGTTGAACTCGCTGTTCAGCAATATTCCGTTGCTGAACGAGATACTCACCGGCGGCAAAGGGCAGGGGATAATTGGTGTGACGTTCGCGCTCGGCGGCAATATCGACAAGCCAGTGTTCCAGATGAACCCGGTTTCCGCCATTGCCCCTGGCATTCTGCGCAAGTTCTTCGAGTTCGGCAACGGCCAGTCTCTGCAAACCAAGAACAACAATTCCGATAAGGTGCAGAACTAAATCACTGCGCCTTGATCAGCACGTGCTTCTTCTTGCCCATCGACAGCTTGATGACGCCATCACCGTTGCACAGCGCCCGCGTCAGCTTCAACTTGTCGTCTGCAACGGTCTGGTCGTTGACGCGGATCGCTCCACCCTGAACCGAACGCCGTGCCTCGCCATGGGATGAGGCAAAGCTCGCCGCGACACAGGCCGCCAACAAGCCTACGCCAGCATCGAGATCGAGACTGAGCGTCGGCAGCCCCTCGGCGCTCTGGCCTTCCTCGAAGGTGCGCCTCGCTGTTACGGCCGCTTGTTCCGCCGCCTCGCGTCCATGCAGCATGGCGGTGGCTTCGGTCGCCAGCACCTTCTTGGCTTCATTCACTTCCGAGCCGCCAAGCGCTGCCAGCCTCGCCACCTCTTCAAGCGGCATATCAGTGTAGAGCTTGAGGAACCGCCCGACATCGGCATCTTCCGAATTCCGCCAGTACTGCCAGTAGTCATAGGGGCTCAGCATATCGGCATTGAGCCACACCGCACCCGACATGGTCTTGCCCATCTTGGCACCCGAAGACGTGGTGAGCAGCGGCGTCGTCAGCGCATAAAGCTGGCGCTGGTCGCAGCGCCGCCCCAGCTCGATGCCGTTGATGATATTGCCCCACTGGTCGGAACCGCCCATCTGCAACACGCATCCTTCGCGCCGCGACAGTTCGAGGAAGTCATAGGCCTGCAGGATCATGTAGTTGAATTCGAGGAAGGTGAGCGGCTGTTCGCGGTCGAGCCGCAACTTCACCGAATCGAAACTCAGCATCCGGTTGATGGTGAAATGCACACCATAATCGCGCAGGAAATCGATGTAGTTGAGATGATCCAGCCAGTCGGCATTGTTGACCATCCGCGCATCCGTGGCGCCATCGCCGAAATCGAGAAAACGCCTGAACACCTGGCGGATGCCGGCCAGGTTGGCGCCGATCTGCTCGACGGTGAGAAGCTTCCGCGCTTCGTCCTTGAACGACGGGTCGCCGATTTTGGTGGTGCCGCCACCCATCAAGGCGATCGGCCGGTGGCCGGTCTTCTGCATCCAGCGCAGCATCATGATTTGCACCAGCGATCCCGCATGCAGCGAGGCAGCGGTCGCATCAAACCCGATATAGCCGCTGATCTTGCCCGCCACGGCGGCGGCATCGAGCCCTTCCGGGTCGGAGATTTGGTGGATGAATCCTCTGGCCGACAGTATGTTGAGGAAATCGGATTTGAACTGGCTCATCGGGCATCACTCTGAAAGGGTGGCGGCTCTTACCACGGGAACAACAGGTGTCAAAACCACGAACCGCTTTAGGCCTCATGTCGGGAACCTCGCTCGATGGCATCGACGTGGCGCTGGTGGTGACTGATGGCGAGGATGTGGTGGAGCGCGGGCCATCCGCCACCTATCCCTACCGGCCCGAGCAGCAGGCCTTACTGCAGGAGGCACTGATTGAAGCGAAAGCGCTGACTGATCGCAACGACCGCCCCGGCAATCTCGCAACGGTCGAACGTGAGCTGACGGAGTGGCACGCCGCCGCTGTTGAACTGTTCTTGCGACAGAACAACCTAAACCATTCAAATATAGACGTGATCGGTTTTCACGGACAGTCGGTCATTCATCGCCCGGAGATCAACCTCACGGTACAGCTTGGAGATGGCCAGGCCTTGGCCCACCGAACCCGCTGCAAAGTCGTCTATGATATGCGAGCCGCCGATGTTGCGGCAGGTGGCCAAGGTGCGCCTCTTGTGCCGGTCTATCACCGGGCATTGGCCGCCCGCCACGGAGAACGTCCCATGGCCTTCGTCAACATCGGAGGCGTCGCCAACCTGACCTGGATCGGGCGCGATGGTGAACTTGTCGCCTTCGACACTGGCCCCGGCAACGCGCTTCTGAACGACTGGTGCGAACGCCACACCGACGTGCCGTTTGACCGTGACGGCGCGCTGGCGGCGCAGGGTGTCCTCGACACCAAGGCCTTCATGGCGCTCGCCCTCAGCCCCTATTTCGAAAAGCCGGTGCCGAAGTCGCTTGATCGCAACGGCTTCGATGTCACGGTGCTGGACGGCCTGTCGCCGCAGGATGGTGCCGCGACGCTCACCCACTTCATCGCCACGTCCATCGCGCGTGGCATCGGCCATCTTCCCGAACGCCCCAAGACCTATGTCATCTGCGGTGGCGGCCGGCATAACCCCGCGCTGATGCGCGAAATCAGGGGCCTGCTCGAACCACTGGGCGAGCGCGTGCTGGTTGCTGAGGACTTGAACCTCAATGGTGACTCGATGGAAGCCGAAGCCTGGGCCTATCTCGCGGTACGCAGCCTGGAAGGCCTGCCGATCAGCTTTCCCGGGACCACGGGGGCACCAAAGCCGCTTTCAGGCGGCTTGATTGCCGAAGCCCAGGCGCCTTAACACCCGGCCATCGATGATCGTCAGCGCCGCGATGATAATCAGTGCACCGATGATTTCGCGGAAGTGCAGCGTCTCGTTCAACACCATGTATCCCATGAAGATGGCTGATGGTGGAATCATCATGGTGACCAGCAGCACATTGGCTGGCCCCGAGCGTGCCACGATGCGGAAGAAAATGATGTAGGCCAACGACGTGGCAAGCAGCGCCAACCCCAGCATGGCAGCCCAGGTCCGGCCCGAAGCGTTGAGAAGCGTTGCAGGATGATCGAAGGCAAAGGCCAGTACAATCATGACGGCGGACGAGACCAGAAGTTGACCCGTAGCCATGCTCAAGGGTGCGATGCCCTTCAATCGTTTCCTTGCCCACAACCCGCCAAGTCCGTAACTCGCCGCCGCGCCGAGACACAACAGGATGCCGAGGCTCTGGTTGCCCGCACCCAGCAACGAACCACCCTTCAGAATCGCGACGCCGGCAATGCCGATCGCAATGCCGATCACCTTGCGCGCCTGCAGCCGCTCCTCGCCCGCCAACGCGATGAAGACCACACCGAACAAAGGCGTCGTTGCGTTGATGACCGAAGCCAGCCCGCTGGCAATCATCGTCTGACCCGAGACGATCAACAGGAAGGGAATGATGTTGTTGAGAACCGACATTCCGGCAATGCCGATCCAAGTGTCACGGTCTCGCGGCAATCCGTTGCCGAAAATCATCAGCACCGGCAACAGGGCCAGCGCCGCGACGATCACCCGTGCCATGACGATCACCAGCGGCGAGAGTTCCTGCACTGCAATGCCGATGAACAAATACGACCCGCCCCAGATTACCGATAGCAGCACGAGCAATCCCCAGTCGCGGAGATCGATTGTGGAAGAGGCAGGCGGCATCATGTGTATCCAGGTTTCCGGCTGGGCTTAGACGGTCGGCGGAAGCCCCACCACCCGAAAACCGACCGCTACATTTGCCCTTCGGCGGCCAGCCGTTTGTCGAGATAGGTCGAGCTGATTTTCGACAATTCGTCGACCTTGTCCTGGAAGAAGTGATTGGCCCCGGCAATCACTCTGTGCTCGACGGCGATGCCCTTCTGCGTCTTGAGCTTGGCTACCAGACTGTGCACGGCCTCGGGCGAGGTCACCGTATCCTTGTCGCCATTGATGAACAGGCCCGATGCCGGGCAGGGGGCAAGGAAGGAGAAGTCATAATGCTTGGCCAGCGGTGCCACCGAGATGAAACCGCCGATTTCCGGCCGCCGCATCAAGAGCTGCATCGAAATCCAGGCGCCGAAGGAAACCCCGGCGATCCAGCAGATCTTGGCCTCGCGGTTGAAACTCTGCAGCCAATCCAGCGCTGAAGCGGCATCCGACAATTCGCCCGCCCCGTTCTCGAAAATCCCTTGGCTGCGGCCCACGCCCCGGAAATTGAAGCGCAGCACCGAGAAGCCGCGGCTCTGGAACATCTGGTAAAGTGTGTGGACGATGGGGTTGTTCATCGTGCCGCCAAACGTCGGGTGCGGGTGCAGAACGATGGCGATGGGCGATCCAGCAGCTTTGGAATGGTGGTAGCGGGCTTCAATCCGCCCGGCGGGTCCACTGAAAATCACTTCCGGCATAAAGCTATGGTCCTCATGGGGAAAACCGGCGGAATCTTCTGGCGGCTAGCCACCAAATAGTTGACTCCAGCACTCGGGTTTTCTATATCCCTGTTTAGAATTGTTCAAAACTGGGGCGAAAGACCCCCAGCGGACCTCGCCTTTAGCACGGGTGCGGGGTTGAAAATCAAGAACTTCGTGCACCGGGACCGGTAGTTACGCCATGAAGATGAGCACCAAGGGCCGTTATGCCGTGATGGCGATGATCGACATCGCCTCACATTCCCATGGGGAACCCGTATCGCTGGCCGAAATCGCCGACCGCCAGGAGATCAGCCAGGAGTATCTGGAACAGCTGTTCGGCAAGCTGAGGAAGGCCGGCCTGGTGGACAGTTCGCGTGGCCCCGGTGGCGGTTACCGCCTGGCGCGCGGTGCCAATGATACGCCGATCTCCGACATCATCCTGGCGGCGGATGAAGAACTGCAGCTCACCCGCTGCACTGGCGACGCGGTTGAAGGCTGCGTCAAGGGCCAGCGCTGCAATGCCCATGATCTGTGGTCGTCACTGGGCCGCCAGATGATGAATTTCCTCTCTTCGATCTCGCTCGAGGACGTGGTGGAAAAGCGCAACCTGGCGCTCGCCGCCTCGATCAAGCAGTCCAAGGACCGCCATGTGAAAATCGAACCGAGATCATTTGCGTGAGAACCTATCTTGACCATAACGCCACATCCCCGCTTCGTGCCTCGGCGAAGGCGGCGATGCTGCGCGCCATGGACCTGACCGGCAACGCCTCATCGGTTCATGCCGAGGGCCGCCGCAGCCGCCAGATGCTTGAGGATGCCCGCGATCAGCTGGCCCATGCCGTGGGCGTCATCGCTCCGATGGTGGCCTTCACCAGCGGCGGCAGCGAGGCCAACAACTGGGCGCTGAAGGGCGCGCCTGTCGAGCGCCTCATCGTCTCGGCCATCGAGCACCCTTCGGTGCTGGAAGCCGCCAAAGCCAGCGGCAGGCCGGTATCGCTGATCCCGGTCAATGGCAACGGCGTCATCGATCTTGTTGCGCTTGAAAAACTGCTCGATGGCCCGAAGGCGCTGGTCAGCATGATGCTGGCCAACAACGAGACCGGAGTCATCCAGCCGATCCGCGATGTGGTTACCCTGGCTCGGGCCCAAGGCGCGCTTGTGCACACCGATGCCGTGCAGGCACTGGGCAAGGTGCCGGTCAATTTCGGGCTGCTCGGGGTCGACCTGATGACGCTCTCCGCCCACAAACTCGGCGGTCCGATTGGGGCAGGCGCCTTGATTATCCGTGACGGCCTGGCGCTGGAACCGTTGATCCATGGCGGTGGCCAGGAACTGCGCCGCCGGGCGGGCACGGAAAATCTTGCCGGTGCTGCGGGGTTCGGCGCCATCGCAACAGAAAAAATAGTCACAATCCAAGCGTTACGCGATGAATTGGAATCATCGCTTGAAGACGCCATTGTCTTTGGCGCCGGCGTCGAGCGCCTGCCCAATACCACTTGCTTTGCCGTGCCCGGTCTCAATGCCGAAACCCTGCTGATGGCCTTCGACCTTGAAGGCATTGCCGTCTCCTCGGGTTCCGCCTGTTCCTCCGGCAAGGTGACAAAATCGCATGTGCTGGCCGCCATGGGCGTTAGCGCCGAACTCTCCCGCGCCGCCATCCGCGTATCCCTTGGTTGGGACACCACACCCGAACACATCCATCACTTCATCGCCGTGTGGCGCAAGATTGTTGCCCGCCACAAGGCCCGCGCTGCTGCTTAAGGTTTCAAAATGGCTGACCTCGACACCATCGAACTCGTCAAGGACATCGAAGTCGACAAGTAC
>JANPCS010000228.1:0-12226 GCA_031431065.1 Hyphomicrobiales bacterium
TCCGCATTTCTTGTTGCACCGGCTGGAAACTGCCTTGGCGAACGGAAAGCTGGCGAATGCCCGGAACATCCTTGATCGGATGTGCGGCAGCCCGGGCTATGCCGGCCGCCACTTCAGGGAGATTGAGGCTGTTCTCCGCAAGAACGATCAACTGGCATTGCTCAATGACGCTCTCCGCGAAACCTCGAGCCTGGCCGGGCTCACCGGGAAGTCCGCCGGTCAGATCGAGGACATCGCAGAACATCCGGGGGTTCGCGAGGCTTGGCGTGAAGCCGTAAAATCAAGGCCGGAAACCTCCTCCGCCAAGACAAAGCTGGCAGCGGCTCCCGTTTCATTCATCGATCAGGTCCGTCAAAAGGCGGGAAAACTGGTTCTCGACAACCGCATCGTCGACATACTTTTCGAACGGCGGCGGCATCATGACATGGCGCGGGACCAGTGGGTCGAGGACTTCCGCTTCGCCACTGCGCTCGAAACGTTGACCAACGACGGCAATTTTCCTGCGGGAGACCTGAACGCAATGTTCTCTGCCGGCACCAGAGAGACAATCACCAGCCTGACACGGGACGGCCGTTCGAGGCTGTATGTCATCGGGCACGTCGGGTTCACCGCCGCCCGCAATCACTTCATCAGGACCTATCTGAAGAACTCCATTGCTTTCCGCCGCAAGCGGGACAGGCCGCCCTATGTCTGGGACCTGGACGATGGCCGTACGGCCTTGTTCGCTTGTCTGAGGGCGCTGTCTTCGGGGACCTCGGTCATCATGGCACTGGACGGGCCAGTCGGAGAAATCCGCGCGCCGATCCGCGTGGCCGGCTGCCAAGCCTCGATCGCCACGGGCGGCATTTTCCTGGCGCATGAAACCAGGGCCGACGTGTGGTGGCTGAATATTGTCTACAGGAACGAAAAATTCGTGGCCGTCCTGGAGAAGGCACCAGAGCCTTCACCCAAGGAGCGGTTGAAGGATTATCAAATCCGCTTTGTTGCCTTCTACGAGCACATGTTGAACCAGTATTTCACGGGTGAAGCTGCCAGCATCGTCGTGCGCAACAATTGGCGGTCGGCATTCCTGGGCAGCCCATCTCGGGGCGAGGATTGAAAGCAGCCATCGATATGGTTCATGCTGGTCATCGGCGGTTGCCTGTCTGTGAAATGTCTGGTGCATAGTCCGCACCATTCACCGTCGCAGGCCGTCCTTCCAGGTGCAGCGCGCTCGTTCTTTCCGGTGTCTCGGCGATCACCTTGCCACGGCGCACCACCTTCAGCCGGTTGGCCTTGAGGCGGATGGCTTCCACCGGAGTCTTCGCTTGCAACAGCACGAAGTCGGCATTGCATCCCTTCTCCAGGCCGTAGTTCTGCAGATGCAGAGCCTTGGCCGGGTTGACGGTCACCGCGTCATAAGCCCAGCGCATCGCCTCGGGGCTGGTCATTGGCTGGGCGTGAATGCCCATTGAAGCCACTTCGAGCATATCGGCCTGGCCCAACGGATACCATGGGTCCATCACGCAATCGTGGCCGAAGGACACATTGATGCCGGCCGCCCGCAGCTCCGGCACGCGGGTCATGCCGCGCCGCCGCGGATACGTGTCATGGCGGCCCTGCAGCGTGATGTTGATGAGCGGATTGGGAGTTGCATGAAGTTCGGCTTCCGCCATCAGCGCCAGCAGTTTCGAGACGTAGTAGTTGTCCATCGAATGCATCGAGGTCAGATGCGATCCCACCACCCGGCCCTTGAGCCCCAGCCGCTGCGTCTCATAGGCCAGCGCCTCGATATGGCGTGACAGCGGATCGTCGGTTTCGTCGCAATGGATATCGACCAGCAGCCCGCGCTCGGCGGCGATCTCGCAGAGTTCTTTCAGGCTTGCGGTTCCATCGGCCATCGTCCGCTCGCCATGCGGGATGCCGCCGACGGCGTCGACGCCCATATCAAGTGCCCGGATGAGATTTTGCCTGGCGTTTCTGTCGCGATAGAACCCATCCTGCGGAAACGCCACGATCCGCAGGTCGAGATAGGGCGCCACCTGCTTGCGGACTTCAAGCAGTGCTTCAACACACACCAGCCGGTCATCGCAGACATCGACATGGCTGCGGATCGCCAGCAGGCCCTGCGACACCGCCAGATCGCAGTAGCGCAGCGCCCGGCCGATGACCGCGTCCACTGTCAGACTGGGCTTCAACTCGCCCCAAACGGCAATGCCCTCGAGCAAGGTGCCCGATATGTTATAGCGCGGCATGCCGAGCGACAATGTTGCATCCATATGGAAATGCGCGTCGACAAATGGCGGCGACAGCAGATAGCCCTGGGCCTCGATCACCGTTCCCGCCCCCGGCGGCAGCCCCGGTGCCACCTCGACGATTTTTCCCCCAGCAACCGCGATGTCAAGACCCGACCGGCCGTCGGGCAGGGTTGCATTGCAGACCAGAAGATCGAACATGGCTAACATTCCGTAACTGTGGCGGGAGCCGGGCGGCAACCAAGCTGGCTTTCATTCGCATGTCAGCGCCCGATCCGTCCAGTGCAACGATCACGCGCTTGCGAAATGCCGCCCGTAAGGTTATGAGGGCACCTGGGGTCGGGGTGTGCCGCGAGGCTTTCAGCGGATTTAATGATGATTTCAGAGGCACTTGGTACCGTTGCTCCGGCTGGCAGTGCGCGCCGGCATTTTCTTTTGCTGCAGATGCCCTGCGGCAAGTTTGGCCGTGATCTGCAAAGGGCCATCAAGAAGGCGGGCCACCGCTGTTCCAGGGTGGCGATCAACGGCGGCGATTTTGTCAACGGCTTGCGCGGTAACACCATCGCCTATCTCCTGTCCTTTGCCGACTGGCCATCGTGGATTGCTGGCTATGCCAATGCCGAAGGCGTCACTGATCTCGTCTGTTACGGCGATTGCCGGCCTTATCACTGCGCCGCCATCGCGGCACTCAAACCTCTCGGCATCGCCGTCCATGTGCTCGAAGAGGGTTATCTCCGCCCGAACTGGATCACCTGCGAACGCGACGGCGTCAACGGTAACTCGTCATTGACGGCAATCGATCTCGACCGCATCGCCGTACAGCCGCCGCGGCCCGCCGAACACATGCTGCAAGCCTCCAACCTGCACTACAGCTTCGCCGGTATCGGCTATTACGTCTGGACGCTGCTGCTGACGCCACTGTTCCCGCGCTATCAAACCCATCGCGATCTCGACATTGTCGGCGAAGCGACGCTGTGGCTGAAACGGTTGCTCACCTGGCCTCTGCGCCGCGGCCGCACATCACGGGCCCTGAAAGCAATCGGCAATCTCAAGAAGCCGGTTCATCTGGTATTGTTGCAGCTGAACGGCGATTCGCAGCTGAAGGTGCATTCCGGCTTTCAATCGACAAGGCACTTCGTCGAACATTGCATCGCCGAATTTGCCGCCAGCAATGCGGCCGACTCCTTGCTAGTGTTCAAAAACCACCCGCTCGATACCGGTGTCATCAATCTCAACAAACTCATTTCGGCAGAATCCGCCCGCCTGGGCCTGGACGGCCGCGTCTTCTTTGTCGAAACCGGCAAGTTGGTGCCGCTGCTCGAACATTCGGTTTCAGCCGTCGCAATCAATTCCACCGCCTGCCATCAGGCCTTGCTGCGCGGCATCCCGACGCTGGCTCTCGGACGGGCGGTGTTCAACCATCCGCAGATTGTTTCGCGCATGCGCCTGGCGGATTTCTTCAAGCTGCGGCCCGTCAAAAGCGCCGCAGCTTACGAGAAGTTGATCAGCATCATGCGCCAGACATGCCAGTTCAATGGCGGTTTCTACACGGCCGAAGGCCGCCGCGTTCTGTTGCCCTATCTGGTGCGCGGCCTGATCGACGGTATGCCCACGCCCAAGTCCTTCGAGACCGCGAAGCCGGCCGAAACGGACGTGAAACAGGCGTCGTGAAGGAACAGCCGGTGGTCCCTGCCGGCTTGCATTCCATGGCCGGGCGCGTTGCTATCTTCTCCCCGGGTCTCATGAAATTGCGCCATGAGATCGGACTGCTGTCGGGGCTGGAGCCACACTTTGCCTTGACGGCTGCCGCATCGGGCGATGCCATAGCGGGTTGGGGCCACAAGCCGACGGCGGCCCGCGCCCGGGCTGCGGCACAACGTTGCAACCGCCCCTACATCGCCTTCGAGGACGGCTTCCTGCGCTCCTTGCTGCCGGGCTCCACCCAGCGCCCCTCGGCCATGGTGATGGATTGCAGTGGCATCTACTATGACGCCCGCCAGTCTTCTGATCTCGAGACGATGCTCGAGACTGCTGATTTCAGCGAACAGGAACTGGCGGATGCAAAGACCTTGCTCGAATTGATCGCCCGCCACCGGCTGTCGAAGTATAACCATGGTGCTGATCGCTTCACCAGCCAGGAGGTGCCGCTTGACCGCGAGTTCGTGGTTGTCATCGATCAAACAGCGGGCGATGAATCGGTGGCCGGCGCAATGGCCGATGCCGCTACCTTCACCCGCATGGCGGAAGCCGCCGTGTCCGAGAACCCGGTTGCCCAGGTGATCGCCAGGTTGCACCCGGAAACCCTCAAAGGCGGCAAGCCCGGCTATCTGCTCGAAACCATCAGGCGTTTGGGCCTCAAGGTTTCGGCAGAACATGTCACACCCTGGGCCCTGTTTGACCACCGGCCGCATGTCTACACGGTGTCAAGCCAATTGGGTTTCGAGGCGCTGTTGGCAGGCTGCAAGGTTACCTGTTTCGGCATGCCGTTCTATGCCGGCTGGGGCCTCACCGATGACCGCGCGCCAAAACTTGAGCGCCGCACGAGGATACGCACCGGCCTTGAACTCGCTGCCGCCGTTTACCTGCGCTACAGCCGCTATTTCGACGTCTGGTTTCGCGACCCGGTCGATGCCACGACGGCGGTCGATCAACTGGCCTTCCAGCGCCGGAGTTATCTGTCGAACGCGCAACCGGTAACCGCCTATCGCATTGCCCGTTGGAAGCGGCGGGCGGTCAGCGCCATGCTCTTGGGACCTTCGGGGCCGCCAAAATTTTTACGCCGCTTCGACGCCGCCATTGCGGATGCCAAAACGCGCGGCGCGGCGATCGCCGCCTGGGGAATCGATTCGGTCAGGCTCAGGCCGCGGATCGAAGCCCGCGGCCTCAAGTGCCTGGCCGTTGAGGATGGCTTTCTGCGCTCGGTCGGCCTTGGTGCGGCTTTCGTTCAACCGGTGTCGCTGGTCTTTGATACCCGGGGGCTTTACTTCGACCCGACTGGACCATCCGATATCGAGACGATGTTGGCCAGCGGCAGCTTTGCCCGCGACGAAATCGATCGCGCCCGCCTGCTGCGCCAGCGCATCGTGGCGGAGCGCATCACCAAGTACAATGTGATGCGGCCGGATGCGTCGCCTGAATTTTCCCTGAACGGCCGCTCGGTGCTTGTGCCGGGCCAGGTGGCAGACGACTGGGCAGTGCTGGTCGGCAGGCCTCAAGACTTTCCGCCGCACCAGAACGTCAACGCCGTCCTGCTTGAACGAGCCAGACATCGCCACCCGGGTGAGACTGTCATATTTAAGCCACACCCCGATGTTGAACAGCTTGGGCGGGCTGGGGCTCTGGACGATCAATGGCTGATGCGCCATGCCGATGTTGTCGCCAGGAACGTGCCGATCGATCAGCTCCTTCAGACCGTCAGCCATGTCGAGACTTATTCTTCCCTTGCCGGCTTCGAGGCGTTGCTGCGAGGCGTCAAAGTTTCGGTGCACGGCATGCCCTTTTATGCGGGTTGGGGCTTGACCGATGATGCCGCCCCGTGCCCTCGCAGGCGATGCCAGAGAAGCCTCGATGAACTTGTTGCGGCAGCTCTCATCCGCTATCCCCGCTACTGGGACAGCGCCAGCGGGTTGGCCTGCCCTCCCGAAGCCGCTCTTCGCCGCATTGCCGAGCAGCGAAGCGCGCCGCCACGGGTTTCGAGGCTCGGCGGAATTATTATGGGCAAGGCAGTGATCGTGGCAAGACGCCTGCAACAAATAGCGCGGAGAACCGATCGTTGACGCACATCGAAGGCATTCCTGCTTCCCGGATCGGCCGTTTTTTCGTCGAAATGCGGGAAGGGGCGCGCCGCCAGAGCAATGTCATCTTCGCACTCATCTTCCGCGAGCTGAAGACCAAGTCCGGCCAGGACAGCTACGGGCTCTTGTCCTTCGTCGGCATCATCCTTGAGCCGGCGGCCACCGTCATTGGGTTGACGTTGTTTTGGTATCTGTTGAAGCGTGAGGAGGTGCTGGGCGTCCACGTCGCCTTGTTTGTGACCGTGAGCGTCACCGGATTTGCCATCGTCCGGCGGTCGTTTTCCTCGATCCCCAAATCCGTGCGAAGCAGCCGCGCCTTCTATGCCTATCCCAATGTGAAGCCTTTCGACGCCGTGCTGGCGCGCTTCATCGTCGAATTCGTCTTGACGCTTCTAGGCGGCCTCCTCGTACTCTATCTTGTGTGGTGGTTCCTCGATATCACGGTGAGCATGCAGCACTTCATCGACGGCATGCGGATCTTCGGAGAACTCGTCGCCTTTGCCTTTGGCATCGCTCTCACCATGGGCATCTATGGAACACGCTTCCCGTTCATCATGACGGTGTTCTCGAACGCCAGCCGCATTCTATTTTATACGTCTTCCGTCATTCACCCGGCGAGCGACCTGCCCTATGAGGCTCAATATTGGATTTCCTGGAACCCTTTTGCGCATGCCAATGAACTTGGCCGCTTCTACCTGCTGAACATCACGCCGTTCGATGGCATATCCGAGACCTATCTTTTCGCGTGGTCGCTCGGTACGCTGACCTTCGGTTTTGTGGCATACTATGCCAACCGGAAAAAAGTGCTTGAACGATGATCGAGCTCATCAACGTCAGCAAATACTATCCGACCGAATTTGGCAGGCATTATGTGTTCCGCAATGTGTCGCTGAAACTGCCGCTCGACAAGAGCGTCGGTGTCATCGGTCCCAATGGCGCCGGCAAATCGACTTTCCTGCGCCTGCTCGGCGGCGCCGATATCCCCAGCGAGGGCAAGATCCTGCGCACCGGCCGGATTTCGCCGCCCATGGGCCTGACGCCCGGCCTGCAGGCCACTCTGAATGGTGTCGAGAATGCCCGCTTCGCCGGGCGCATCTACGGCATGGCCCGCGACGAGATTGCCGACCTGATCGACTATGTCCGCGAGACCGCCAACATCGGCAAGTTCTTCGATATGCCGGTCGGCACCTATTCGGCCGGCATGAGGCAGCGCGTTGCCTTCGCCATCAACATGTCGATGACCTTCGACTACTATCTGTTCGACGAGATTGGCGCAGGCGGCGACCGCGAGTTCCGCAAGACCGGCAAGGCGATGATTGCCGAACGGCTGAAGACCTCGAAGTTCATCATTGCCTCGCACCGCACTGACGAACTCCTCGATCTGTGCGAGTCGGGCATCGTCATCAAGGACGGCGAGCTGATCTTCTACGACGACATCAACGACGCCCTGGTGGCCTACAACACCGAAGATGACGAAGACGAAGAGCGCCTCGCCAAGCGCGCCGCCCGTTTTGCCCGCAAGGCCGGCGCCGAAGGCGGCGAGGCCGCAAGTGCCGAGCACAGTTCCGAGACAAAGTCCAAACGCAAGGCCAAGCGCGCCTCGCGCAAAGCCCGCAAGTCCAAGGGCGATCAGGCTGATACAGCGGAGAAAGATGCCACAGTCGCGGTGGCCGATGCCATTGCTGCGGAACCGCCGCTGCCAACGGCGCACACGGATCCCGAGGCCGCCGCACCGGCAGCGGATCCGCAAGAAACCAGCAAGCCACCCGATGACCGTGAAACTCGTCGCACCGAGCGTCGCGCCCGCAAGGGAAAAACTGCTGTCGCGGCGCCGGATCAGCAGCCTGCGGCGCCGCCGGATGAATCAGCGCCAGCGGTGGTTTCTCCGGATGTCAGGTCACCGCGGCCGAAACCGAGAGGCGAGGAAGCCATTGGCGCTGCAGCTCCTGATACATCCGAAGGCTTTCGCGGCGACAGCGCTGCGCAGCCACCGCCCCAAACTGCTGACCTGTCCTTGGACACCAAGCGTCAGGCCCGCCGTGCCCGCAAGCTTGAGGAGGCTGCGGGCAGCCGAATTGCCGAAGCTGTGTCCCTGCCTGAGCCCGATGCTGCATCTGCCGAGAGCCGGTCAGGGCTCAAGGCCCACCGCATCCGGCTGCGGGAGGCGCGTCTCAAGGCCAAGGCAGACGAAACCGGGCAACCGCTGATCGATCAGGCTGAATCCGATCCCGGCGCACCCGCCTTGCATCCGCCAGGACCGGCGCGGCCGCGCGGCGACGAAGCTGTTGGCACCCAAGACGTCTTGCAGACTCCATCGGTACCCGGCGGCGGCCAGCCGATAGCCGATGCCAATTCTCCCGGCGAAACACGAACTGGAAGCGACATCAGATGAAACTCGGTTACCGTTCGGTCATGTTCCTGATAATCTTCGTTCTGCCGCTTGGCATATTCTCTTACTACCAGCTGCGCATCGCCACCGACCGCTACCATAGCGATTCGGCCATTTCGATCACCCAGGACTCGAATTCCGCGCCAACGCTCGACCTGTCGATGATCGGACTTCCGGCAATGGCCGACGACAAGGATGCCTTGAAGCTCGTCACCTTCATCAATTCTCTCGACATGCTGCAATACCTCGAAACCACCATGCAGCTGCGGGCGCATTATTCCGACCCGAAAATCGACTGGATGTCCCGCCTGCCCGCCGAAGCCTCTCTTGAGGATTTCCATAAACACATGGCCGGCTACATTATTGTCGAATTCGACACCACCACCCAGCTGGTGAACATTCACACCCAGGCCTTCTCGCGCGAGTATGCCCAGAAACTCCTGATGACGATACTTGACCGCAGTCAGGCGTTTGTCGACCATCTCAACTCGCGCATCACTGTCGAGCAAACGAAATTCTTCGAAACCCAGCTCAAGCAATCCGAGGACCGGGTGCGCGAGGCCAAGTTGCAACTGCTGGCTTTCCAGCGCGAACATGGCCTACTCACCACCGACAGCGAAGCGCTGATGATCAACAACACCATCGCGCAGCTGACCGGCATGTTGATCTCGAAGCAAGGCGAACTGGAAGTGAGACGCCGCGATCTCAATGACAACTCGCCGGCGATTCAAACCCTCAAAGCCGAGATTGAGACGATCACCAAACAGATCGCCGCCGAGAAAGACAAATTGTCGGTCAGGAGCGATGGCTCGGCGGTATCCGAGCTGGCGTCGCAATTCGCGGAAATTCAATTCAATCTCGAATTCGTCACAACCATTTACAAGTCGAACCTGGCTCAGCTCGAAGCCGCCCGGGTCGAAGCCATCCAGCGCCTCAAATATCTGGTCGTCGTCACCACCCCGTCGATCGCCGATGCCTCGCTCTACCCCGACCGTACCTATAATATCGGCACTGCCGTTCTGATTCTGATCGCTGTGTTTTTCGTGTTGTCGCTGCTGGCGGCAATTATCCGTGAACACGCCTGAATTAGGGACAAATTCTAATGAAACAGCCCACGCCGCCCGCTTCTCGGACGCCTTGTGCGCTACAGTAAATCTGAGTAGATTGCACCCGGCTGGCAGTGAGCATTGAACTGTTGATTGCGCACGGGGACTTGGGGGATTCGGGATGAAGATTTACGTTGGCTACGATAGCCGCGAGGATATTGCTTGGCAGGTTTGCCGCCACTCGTTGTTAAGGCATGCAGGAGCGGGCCTCGAGGTCCACCCTCTCCGTCAATCGACCCTGCGCGAACTAGGACTTTATACCCGGGTCATCGACGCCAGGGCATCGACGGAATTCTCCATCACCCGGTTCCTGACGCCTTATCTCGCGGCCTATGATGGCTGGAGCGTCTTCACCGATTGCGATTTTTTGTTCACGGCAGACATTCACAAGCTCGAACGCGAGCTTGATCCGGCCAAAGCCATTCATGTCGTGCAGCACGACTATACTCCTGCCCTGGCGGTCAAAATGGACGGCAAGGCCCAACACGTTTATCCGCGCAAGAACTGGTCGTCCTTCATCGCCTTCAACGGCGCCCACAAGGCGGTGAGGGCCCTGACGCCGGCCATCGTCAACAGCGCCGAACCCGCCTTCCTGCACCGTTTCAGCTGGGTCGATGACTCGGCTGTCGGCAACTTGCAACTGGGCTGGAATTTTCTCGTTGGCGAATACCCAAAGCCGGCTCAGCCGCCAGCCGCCATTCACTACACCAACGGCGGCCCATGGTTCGAGAACCACGCGAAAGCCGACTATGGCGATCTCTGGCTGGCGGAGCGCGATGGCTATCAGAAGTCAACCGCCTGCTAGCACGCCAGCCGCGGCCGCTTTGACGATGCTGGCGATTTCGGCCTGGCCAAGATCGCATGACATCGGCAAGCCGATCAGGCGCCGGGCAATGTCGCCGGTCACCGGCAATGGGCCGCGCGGACAATTTGCAAACTCCGGTTGACGGTGCAGTCCGCCGCCGTACCACCTTCGCGTATCGGCGACGCCGGCATTCAGAATGACTTCAACACAATCGGCCTCTCCAGCGCTGCCGGCCATGAACAGCGCGTAAGGATTGGCATGGCCACCATCGGTCACGATCCGCCGGCCCAATCCTGACGCCTCGGCTTCCGACTGATAGTATCGTGCCGCCGCGATGAAACCCCGGCGTTTCACTGCCCAGCCATCGAGGCCGGCCAGACCGACGGCGGCATGATACTCGCTGAGTTTACCGTTGATACTGGGGCCAATGCTGTCGCGCGAGTCGAAGAAGCCGAAGTTGAGAGCCCGGCTCACCCGCATCGACATGTCCGGATCGGCGCATAGAATGGCCCCGCCTTCACCGGTGCTGAATGTCTTGGTGGCATGAAAACTGACGGCGATGGGAATGCTCAGGCGGTCCATCGCGATCCCGCCCAGCGTGTCGAAACAGGCCGCGGCATCGAGGATGACCGGTATCCCGGTATCCCGATGAAACCTGTCCCAGGCCACTGCATCCGGCGTCTGGCCATAAGTCCCGACAGCGATCACTGCACCTGCCCGCTGCAATTCCGGCAGCGCCAGCACGTCGCTTGGCCGCATGGCAATACGCGTTGCATCGATATCGGCGAAGAACGGCGTGAACCCGCAACTGGCCGCCGCCACGGCGGTCGCCACAAAACTGTAGGCGGGACAAATACACAGAGGCTTCGCGGGCCTGGCCCGGCCGGCGGTGGCCAGCAACGCGCCGACGATCGCCAATGTACCGTTCGAGGCCAGCACCAGGTGGCAGTCCGGTAATTTGAAATGCATGGCGAGCCTTTGGCCCAGCTCTTCGCTCAACGGGCCATGATTGCTGTAGCGGCGTTCGGCATCAGCCCGTCTGAGATAGGGCATGAGGGCCTCGGCGCGGGGCAGCAGCGGCCTGCAAACCGCAATGTTTGACTGCGCCGTCATCGTGGCAAGTCTACTCCGCCGGGTGGCCTGAATAGTGCAACATATTGCCTCATGGCTTGTCCGGTTCACCGGCGATGGGAGCTGCCCGGCGATGGCCGCCGCCGAGGAGGAAGAAAAAGCCAGCGTCGAACATCCGCAAGGCCAGCATGGCACGGCGGCCATCGCCGATCAGCAACAGCTTGATGATGGCAATGCCGTAGCCGAGCATGAGCGCCAGAACGTTGGATCGCCGGCCGGTCGCGAACATCGCTCTCAGACTCCAAGGCAGCAAGCCTTCGCCCGAAATCAGCAACGCCGCACTCCGGCGCTCCTGGAACAGCGCGGCTGATGTCCGCCGGTAGGCGGCGAAATGGCCGAACCCCAGCGCCCGGCTGCGCCAGGCGATATGGGGGTGGGCACCCACCTGATTGCCCGCGTGCTGCACATAGTCAACTAGCGCCTCACCGGTGAAAATGACGCGGCCGAGGCTCGCGGCCGCCATGCCGGTGAGGTGATCATGCAGGAGCTTGCCGCTGAAGCCGTTGCACAGTCTTGACGCCACCTCAGCCGTTTTCCGCGTGAACACCGCCGTCATTCCGGTCACGGTGTTCAGCAGCAGCATGCCGAAAAGATCGTGGGCTTCGCGCCGCGATTCGTAAGCGTACAGGGACGCTGCCAGCAACCGCCCCTGCTCATCGGCGATCGTTGCATCGCAATGCGCCAGCGCCGCGCCATGGGCGGCAAGCACTGCGTAGGTCTTCTCAAGTTTGTCCGGATGCCAGATATCGTCCTGGTCGCAATAGGCA
>JANPCS010000229.1:0-3443 GCA_031431065.1 Hyphomicrobiales bacterium
ATGGGTACCGAGTGCGGAAGTATACCAGGCAGCCTGCAGGCCGAGATAGCGGAAGGTGACAAGCGTTCCGATGGAGAGAACGAGACCCGGAACGATGAGGCTGGCGATGGCCATGTAGAAGATGACCGATGCGCCGCGGAACCGTTTGCGGAAACCAAATCCAGCCGTCACCGATATCAACACGGTCAACACCATGGTCAATAACGCCAGAGGCAGCGACCGGTTGAAGGCGCCAATCACATCGCCCGTCCGGCGCGGACTGAACAACTCGTCAAACCACATCAGCGATGGTTCGCGTAAGGGAAAAACAAGCGAGGCGGAAGGCCCCTGGAAGGAGAGAATGAGCACGGCGATCATCGGCCCATAAAGGAATATGACGAACAGGGTGAACAGCGCGGCCAGAACGTAGAACGTCCAGGGCCGCGGACCGTATGACTGTGTGGCTGCCATCTATCTCACCAGCTCTTTGCGCACATCGACCAGCCGGAATATCGCCACGGCGATCAGCAGCACCACTACCAGGAGGATTACGGCATTGGCGGCGGCGCGCGGGTAGTTGAGGAATTGCAGGTCGTTGAAGATACCGGATGTCGCGGAACCAGACATGCCGCCGCTCATCACCGTCACCACAAAAAAATCGCCCATTGTCAAGGTGACAACGAAAAGCGTGCCAAGGGCGATGCCGGTTTTCGACAAGGGCAGGATGATGTTCCACACCACGCCCCAGCGGGTGGCGCCCGCATCGACAGCCGCCTCAAGCAAGGCCTTGTCGATGCGCGCCATGGAGTTGAAGATCGGCACAATCATGAACAGCGTGAAGAGATGCACATAGGCGACAACAACCGAGAAGTCGGAAAACAACAGCCAGTCGAGCGGCTGGTCGATGATGCCGGCGTTCTGCAGCCCGGTATTGATCAAGCCCTCACGGCCTAGAACCGGCCGCCACGAAATCATCCGGATGATGTTCGATGTCCAGAAGGGAATGGTGCAGAGCAGAAACAGGCCGATGGCGGTGAGCAGGTTGCGCACATGGAAGACCAGGAAATAGGCGATCCAGAATCCGAGGACGAGCGTGATGGCCCAGACAATCAAAGTGAACTTGATCGTTGACGCATAGAGCGACCAGGTGGTCGGATTGGTCAACAGGTCTGCATAATTCTTGAAAGTTGGCTGGGCCACGATACCCACCAGCATTTGGTACTTGAGAAAGCTGACGATGATGACGAGTGCGACGGGAATGAAGAAGAAGAATAGCAGCACGAGCGCCAGTGGTGCCACCTGCAAGTAGGCCGGCAACAGGAATTTTTGTGGAGCAGGTGCGGGCGTCATGGACTGTCCAATGTGTAGAGCGGCACAAAACACGAGCAGCGGTGGCTGACGCCACCACTGCTGTTATATGTTTCCAACCAAGGCTTAGGCGGCGTTGAATTCATTCCACTTGGCGAAGAGGAACTCGGCCTCGTCCATGAGGTTGTTCCAGACGCCGACCTTGGAGAAGCGCTCCTCGTAAGAACCGCCATCACGCTTGTCGCCTGCCGAGTTGGTCTTCTGGCCGCTTGGGCTGACGATGTCCGCCGTTGCCGCCTTTCCTTCATAGAAGAAGCCGCGCTCGTTCTCGGTGAGGTTGGCCATCGCTGACTTCGGGTTAGCGCTGTAATAGCCCTGCTTGGCAATGAAGCCGCCGACCCAGCCCGCGTTATACCAGTTGAGGTACTCGTAAGCCGCATCAAGGCGAATGCCTTCCAGGTGATTCATCAGGCCAAGGCCGTTGCCCCAGCCACGATAACCTTCCTTCAAGGGCTGATAGGTGCACTTGATGCCCTGGGCGGCAACCGCCGTCACGGCTGGCGACCACATCGACTGGATGACGACTTCACCCGAAGCCATCAGGTTCACCGACTCATCGAACGTATTCCAGAGGGCGCGGAAATGTCCGGCTTTCTTGAATTCAATCAGCTTGGCAATGGTTTTCTCAAGTTCTTCCTTGGTCGGGTTGCCCTTGTCGCCATAGGTCACATGACCGGCAGCTTCCATGGCCATGATTGCGTCCATGATGCCGATGGTGGGAATGTTCTGGATCGCTGTCTTGCCCTTGAACTCCGGTGCCAGCAGGTCGCCCCAGCTGGTGATCTCCCTGCCAACGAGATCAGGGCGGATGCCGAGCGTATCGGCGTTGTAGACGCCGGGGCAGAAGCTTGCCCACTCCGTCGGGGCGGCCGCGAATGATGTGCCATCCTTGGCATCGCGATACATGAACTCAAACGGCGAGTCGCCTTGGCGGGAGACTTCCTTGCCGGCGAATTTGCCCTCCGTGTAAAGCGGCGTGAGGTCGCCCCATGCCTTGATCTTCTTGATGTCGACAGCCTGTGTGGCGCCTTGTGGGACCATCAGCTTGTTCTGCCAGATTTCCATGTCGGCAACGTCAATCGACTTCGGATCGTTCACCATGCGGTTGGTCAGGCCGGGATGGTCCACGACCTGCATCTCAACCTTGAAGCCCAGATCGGCAGAGGCCTGCTTGGCGATGTCGGCGAGCGTCGAATAGGACATGCCGGTGTGGTTCAACACCACGTCCTTGATGTTCTGCGCCCACACCGTCGGGAAACCCGTGATGGCCGTGGAAGCAGCGACGGCGGCCGTGCCCTTGAGTACCGAACGCCGCGAGTACTTTGTCTTGAGTAACTTCGTCATAATTCACTCTCCCTGACTTTTTGTAAGTGGCAACTCCGAGGGCGCAGTGCGATATCTGGTTTTGGCCTATGAGCATTGACCCTGGTTGCTCGAAAACCGGAAGGAGCATGCTGCCCCATCCGGCCCCCAAGCTTGGTGCAACTATCACGCACATTCATGTGTGCCGCAAGAGGGGAGTGGCAGTTGACAAGAGCGCAATGCAGGTATGAACCTCCCGCAAACAGCGTACGGAAGGGGAAGACTGGTCAATGGAAAACTGGGCAAACCGCAAGACCTTGATACTGGGCCGCAGTGAAATGATCGGCCTGCTCAAACCGTACGAATACAACAATTGCGTCGAGCAAGCCTACCGTATGCACGGCGAAGGCCGCTATTACATGGACCCCAAGAGCCATATCGTCCTCGACCGCTTTCCCGGTGAATGGGAAGCGATGCCCTCATACATTGAGGAGCCGCACGCAGCGGCATGCAAATGGGTGTCGATCCGCGAACAGAATCGCGAAAAGTACAATCTTCCCACCGTCTTTTCGATCCTGATTTATACGCACCCTGAAACAGGTTTTCCACTCGCAATTGTTGATGGTAGCTATCACACTTTAATGAGAACCGGGGCGGCAGCGGCGGTTTCTGCCAAATGGATGGCGCGGAAAGATTCGCGGAAACTGGCCATTGTCGGGGCAGGGCACATGGCGGAAGGGGCTCTCGCCACCTGCAACGAAGTCTTCCCGTGGACCGATGTCAGGATATGGAGC
>JANPCS010000230.1:0-10682 GCA_031431065.1 Hyphomicrobiales bacterium
GGCCTCCTTTATGATCTGTGTATGGCTGTTGCCGGTAATCAATATTTTCCTGCGCTGACCAAGTCCATCGTCAGAACTTGGCCGGAGTGAGGTCTTGTCTGTCATGCCGTTCATTTCTTGATCAACCCGCAACCCGTGGCGGCGAGTCTTGCGTTGAGGGTTGGCTTTGCATCTCCATCAGGCCAGCGATCTGCCAGAGAACCCGTGAACCATATTCCTTGTTTCCATGCGTCGCGTCACCGGCATAATACTTGCGTTTCAGAAACCCCGCCGCGTCGCGGGCGTCGGGTGGATTGTCGAAATAGATAATGTCGTTGGCGCGGCAGAATGCCTCAAGCGCCTGCTGCTGCAATGTCCAAAGCTTGAGGCGCAACGGGGCTGGCGTAACTCCGATTTCATTGATGCCAAGATCGCGAAAATAGGTCTCCGCACCTTTCTTGATATGCTCGGCATCTTCCTTCGGCGCCGGCGGTGTCAGACAAACCATGCGCGCAGCACAGCTGCGCCTGAGTTGTAGCAAGTGTTCTCCGTAGCCCGATGTCAGGCTCTCTTCAAAACAGCTACGCAGCATCTGAACTGGAATGACATGTGCATCTGATCGTAGACCCTCGGGACTTTCGCTAGGCATCAGAATGTCAAACGGTTGCGGGTGCTGGATCAAACCAATGGAATTGAAGTGATTGCCGCGCAGCAGCGCCACGAAGACATCATGCCGTGACAGGCTCTTCACCTTTCCGATGGCACCATCGAGTGTGACATCGCCAGCTATCTTGCCGTTCTTGGCGGCACCAAGCCGCAGGGCCTCGAAATCCAATGCTGGCGGCACCAGCTTGAGTTTCTCCAGTGCCGCCTGAATCGCATAGATGTGACTGTCGCCGATCAACAGGACTTTTCTCAATTCTATGAACCGCTTTCTACTGGTCCGGCAGCCGTCATTGCTCGCAGCCTCTGTCCGGCTAGAAGCTTTTCTAGCTCATGTCGGCTTGGGCGGGTAGGGTTTTCGATTTCCATGGCAGAAACTGGCAACCGCTCCAACTGGTTGAAGTTGGACCGTGGTGGAAGCGAACCTAGCCTCCGTAGCCAAGCTCATCGAGTACCGATCGGAAGCGCTTGTCGATGTCTTCACAGAGGCTTTGGGTCAGAAGTGCTCTGTAGCCAAAAGCTTGGCGCCGCCAATAAAACTGACCATCCTGCTTGGTCCTGGCTTCCGCCTGAAGGAGTATATGCTCGACTTCTTCATCACGACGCTCGCGAAACATGAACTTGACCAGATCTGCGAGCGTCTTGTGCGGTGCGGCGACCATATCCTCGTAACATATTTCGAAATAGGGAAACCGCTCAGCCATGCTCCTCCACCGCCGTTGATAGAGGGAGAAAGGCCCACTTTGTGCCGAGTACCAATTGAGCCCGTCGTGGTTCAAAAAATCGTCGATGTAGTGCTGAATTTCGCCGTCTGCGATGATCTGCTCAACAGACTTGGGGATATTGCCAATAAAACAAGAACGCGCATCCTTTACTTTTGCGTAATTCAAGGAAGACAGCAGAACATCCATCGGGTGCCGGTAAATCGTGACGATAGAACTTATCTGCCCGCGAAGCATGCCGAAATTCGGATGTTGAGGATAGAGATGAGTTTTCACGAAGCCAAGTTTCTGGCCTTGTACCTCATATTCCTTCACATCAGGAAACCGTTTGAAGAAGGATGGAACAACGGCATCCGCGGATTCTCCCGGTGAAACGATCTCAGCAATGATCTTCCGCAACCAGGTGCTTCCGGTTTTCGGATATGACGCGAGAATCGCTAAATGCTCAGACACTGAACTTGCTCACTGTCCGGTCGAACCGCCAGTTTCTGCAGGCAGGCGGCTTCAACCAACGGAAAACCAAGTTGGGAACGTCTCGGTCATCTCTAGACGCCGGAGTATTTCGAAACAATTTCACGGGCATCGATGTGGTCCGGTTTCAACTCCAGTGCCTTCCGTGCATACTCGACACCCTGTTCCACCTCGCCCATGACGATCAGCTGCGCACCCAGCCGCCATGGGTAATCCGGCTCCAAAGGATTCATCCTGTAGGCCGACTTGAACAGATCGAGAGCTTTGTCGTTCATCTTGAGCCGGGCATAGCCAAGGCCAAGTTTGTAGGTGGCCCGCGGTTGATCGGGAACCATCATGTTTGCCTTTTCGAGTTGGGCAACGCCTTCCTGGGTCAATTTCGAACGCAACAGCGCAACACCGAGATTGAGTCTGAACATCGCTTCTTCGTCCGCCGGCATGCCTTCGCCAAAGCGGAAAAGCAGGTTGGAATAAGCGGAGATAGCGGCACCGTAATTCTTCTCCGCCATTGCCTCCTTGGCTTGCCCGATCAACACTCCTTTTGATGCTGGTGCGGTAGACTGGCGGGTCTTGGCTTCCAGACCTTTGTCAACTTCCTTCAAGGCCTGCCCCGGCACATAGGCGCTCATAACCGAATTCATGATGTGGGCAACCGCGTTTCTGGTGACATGGATATTGTCGAGTTCATACGCAAGCTGGCGGTTCGACAGCGTCACGATTTCGTAACTTGGAAAGTAATCGACATTTTTGTGGTTCTGGATGAAGTGCTCGACTGCCGAACGCTGAACACTCTTGCTATAAGTGTTTGCGGCGAGTGCGTCGCCGCCGGTGAATGTTGCCTTGAATGGCACCGGAGAGACGGTAGCCAAAATCCTGAATTCCGGGTGGCCATGCTGCGATAGCAGTCCATGAATTCGCTCAAGCGATGCCAGTATATCATCATGCGACAGCACGTCCAGACGGAACCGGTCCGGTTCAAGATTGATGGCCGGCCGTGGCGGCATTGCGTTGAGATAGAGGCCGGTCTTGGTATCGAACCATGCCTCGCCCAAGCCAAGAGTCATGACGACGACACGGCATATTGGCGCCAATCGCATGAGGTCCGTCACCATCTGCCGCCTTTCGATAACGCGTTCGAGGCTCGCGGGATTCAAGTTCGCTACGAGTTGCGCATCGTGCCACTTGTTGTCTCCTGCTGATAAATAGAAATCTTCCGGTGGAACTTCGTTTCCCAGAAACGCCCAGCGCAGTTCGTTCTCCATTGACTGGACGGTGTATTTGTTCAGCAGATCATTCTCGGTCGATGACGCCCGTTCGCTTTCCGGAATGCTCACTGCAAGGGCCGGTACGTCAAACCCATATTCGGAGAGATATTTCTCGATCTCGCGGGCAAAGCATGATCCAATGGTGAGCAACTTATCCGTTGTAGAAAAGGAAAAGCTAGGCTTACTGGCAGCACTGGCAAGACGGTCAAGCCGGGTATTCCCCAGACGGCCATCGGGCCAGCGGCTCATCCGGTTTGAACCGAGGTTGCGAATTGCCTCGGACGACGAAAAACTGCGAATTGGCATTAAATACTTCTCCGTTTTCGCGCTGGGAATTCAGGATTGGAGATTTACATCTGTTCAACCGGGGGTCAACCGATCGTCCGCTGAATTATCTCGCCGCACTCACCCCATCATATTTCTTCGCTTCAATTCGTCGTTGGCGTGCTGCAGCCGGTCTTCCGGCAGCTCCTGCGTCAACACCCACCTGGCAAAGCGCCCGAGGCCGTCCTCAAGGCTGACGCGCGGCGCGATGCCCAGGAGCTGCCCGAGCCTGGAGATGTCGGCGCTGTTGTGGCGGATGTCGCCCAGCCGGTATTGTTCCGTCACTTCGATATTGGGCTCGGCCCCAAAGGCCAGCGACAGGGCGCGCGCCACCTCGATCACCGGCGTGGCAATGCCGCTACCGGCATTGATGGCGGAGTTGACGGGCTGCTCAGTGTCAAGTGCCGCCACAAACGCCGCCGCCACATCCGAGACATGCACGAAGTCGCGGCTTTCCAAACCGTCCTCGAAGATCGGCAGTACCGCGCCCGAGCGGATCTTGGTCGAGAACACCGAGAGAATGCCGGTGTAAGGATTGAGTAGCGACTGACCTTCGCCGTATACATTCTGTAGACGGAGGATCGTATGGCCGATCCCCAAGCTGCCGCAGGCGATGCGCACCAGATCCTCCTGCATCAGCTTGGTCGCCGCATAGATCGAGGCGGGCTGCGTGCGGTCGTCCTCTCGTGTCGGCACCGCAATCAACGCCTCGCCGTTTGAAGGATTGACCGGTTCCCAGCGCCGGGCTTTGAGCATTTCAGCACTGCGGGCCTGGGGCGTGAGACGCGGCGACTCCGGCGCACTGCTCAACACATAGGAGCCCTCGCCATAGACCGAACGGCTCGAGGCCAGCACCACGCGTTCAACACCGTGTCCCTTGATATCGACCAGCTGCTGCATCAGCATCGCCATGCCTTGGACATTCTCATGCGCATAGCGGCTGATTTCGTACATCGATTGCCCGGTGCCGGTCTCGGATGCCAGATGCACGATGGCCGATACGCCATCGATCGCCCGCCGCAGATCGGCAGCAGACGTTACGCTGCCACGCATGAATTCGATATTGGCGGAAGCGCTGAGCCAGGAGAGCCCCACGGGCAGCATGCCGTGGATCTGCGGCGACAGACTATCGAGCACCCGCACGCCATAACCGGCTCGCAGAAGTTGCGGCACGAGATGCGAGCCGATGAATCCGGCGCCGCCTGTGACAAGTACAGTCTTCACGTGCTCGATCCCCTGCTCAAGGCATTGGCGTCCCGGCGATGGGCGCCGGCAACCTTACACTGCTGCGCGCTTTTCGCTGTCCGCCGGCGGCTTGGCAAGCGGATTTACCGCCAGCCGCTCACGCTCGCTGCGCAAGGCGGCGCGAAGCCCGGCTAGCTCGGTTTTCATCTTGTTCATGCCGGCTGCAACGGCGCGCGCCGCTTCGCGGGCCGCCGCTTCGGCCACCGCTCCAGCAGTCAATTTTCCACGCAACCGTTCGATCTCGGTCCGGTGCTGGGCCAGTTCGTGATCCACCGTGGCGCGCAATCCGTCACGCTCCTCCATGGCCACGGCAAGGTCGCCGCGCAATTGTTCGGTGTGACTCCGCATCTCTTGCGCGGCCAGGGCATGCGCCGCTTCGGCCGCGCTAAGTCTCTCTTCCAGAGCCGCAGACTCGTGGCGCAGCCGGGTAAGGTCTGCAAGCAGCCCGTCTCGCTCGCGCCGGGCCGCATCATGATGCTCCTGCCAGCGGTCGGAAGCCGACAATGCCTCGCGCAACAGCGCTTGTTGCGCCGCGGCTTCGCTGTGATGCTGTTGGCGCAATGCCTCCTGCGTGGCATCGCTTTCAGCCAACCGCTGCTCAAGCCCCGCGCGCTCGTCACTTACTGACTCGAATTCCCGGCGCAGCGCCGCCTGCTCGGCACCGGCATCCGCCAGTCTTTGCTCAAGCTCCGTCCGCTCGCCCGTTACCGACGCGAGTTCCTGGCGCAGCGCTTCCAGGTCCTTGTGCGCCGTATTGGCGAGCGCCCCGAGATTCCGCTGCGCCGCCTCAAGCTCGTCGCGGAATTGCGCCGCCAAATGCAGCTGTTCGTCGCGCGCCGCCTCGATGCCGATCGTCTCCGCCCGTAGCCGGTCGATTTCGGTCAGGAAACCATTGGTCTTCTTGGTTAACTCATTCTCGGTTGCAGCTGCCGCCGCCAGCTGCTGGCGCATCGCCTCGATTTTGCGGCTGGCCTCTTCCTTGCCGCCCAACAGCCCATCGCGCTCGGCAATCGCCGCCTCGTATGACTGGTGCAGTCCATCAAGCTCGGCCTGGAGCGCCGTTGCGGTTTTCTTGGCACTGGAGCGCGAACTGGAAACGCTGGCGAGTTCGGCTTTCAGCTTATCGATTTCAGCCAAGAGCGCGGCGTTCTCCTGGCGCTGTCCGCCTGCCGTGTTTTCCGCCGCAACCCGCTGCGCTTGCACCTCTTGCAACTCGCGCTGCAAGCTCTCGCGGGCGGCTTTCAGGTTCGCCAGTTCGGCACGCAAGCCGTCGCGTTCGCCACCAAGCAATGTCAAATGCCGTGCCGAGGTGTGATGGCTGGCCTGAGCTTCGGCCAGCTCGCGCTGGCTTTCGCCAAGCTTCGCCTGCGCCGCCGCGAGTTCGCCTGCCGTTGCAGCCAGATCGTCAAGCAAGCGCGTCCGCTCCGCGCCGGCAGCTTCAGCACTGCAGGTCATGGCTTCCAACTGCCGGCTGAACTCGCTGTTGCTCAGGGCCAGCAAGGCGTTTTGGGCCTCGGCTTCCGCCCGGCTGGCCTGCAGCAGCTCCGCGTCCTTGGTCAGGCGCTGCAGGTCCTCTCTCAGCGGACGCAGGTCGCGGGCCTCCGCCGCGAAGGGCTGCACCGCCGCGAGAACCGACTGCAGCGCCACGGCGGTTTGCTCGTCAAACGTTACATCATGCCCACCGCGCAAGGCCAGGATGGCCCTGTAGACATCGTTGGAAAGCGCCAAGCCCGATTTGAGTTTGCCTTGGGCCATCCACTGATGGCGCTTTTCGCCATTGATCAGTTCGGAGAGCGCCGACTCGAGTTCATGGTCGGAACCGCGCCACATGACATCGAGTTCGTGACCAAGTTCCTTGGCCAGTCCGGCCGGGTCCTCGAACCACGACTCATACGGCACGATAATCGGCCAATGCCGCCCGGCATGGCGCAGAATGTCGTAGTTATAGGCCAGCCACATGACCTCCGATTGCGCCACCGGAATGGGCCTGGCCTGCGGGTTCTTCAAACTCATGGAGGCAGCGGCCTCGGCGGGATGGCGCACCGCCCAGACAAAGCGCGGGCTGACGTCAAGCTCCTCGAGGACCTCGCCCCACAGCGGCAGCAGCCGGCAGGTGCGCGGATCCTTGAAACCCCAGGGCCTCCGCACCTTCGACAGCTGTTCGGCCATCAGATCGTGCAGCCGCTTTTTGAGGTCCCTGATCTCCGGGTTGCGCCACCAGCCGGCTTTCAGCGGCACCGCATGCATCGGCGAGCCAACGGGCGCGCCAAGCGCCTGGAGGATTTCATCCTGCAGCGCCACGATGTCAGGCCGTTCCCAGAAACCGGTCTCGTTACTCTTGCTGGCATGCGTCGGCTGATCGACCATGTCGATGCCGAGCAGGTGCAGGATGTTGGACAGCAGCGATGTTCCGGAACGGTGCATGCCGAGCACGATGACGATCTCGCGGCCCTGCGCGCTGCGGCGGAAATTGCTTCTGAGCTGAACGCCACGGGGGCCGCCGGCCGCGGTAACCACTGGCGTGTTTTCGCTGTTGCTCATGTCCGCCCTCTTAGCCGCTTCGGCGCCCCATGAGAAGCCCGGCCTTGCCGGACAAACATGGGTGCCGGGGCGTTACGGCATTGGACTTGAGCGCCGGTTCCGTTCTAAATGTATGACAAATCGCGGAGGACCCCCCAATGACCGATAAGAACAAGAAGCCGTTGAAGTACCGCTCGCAGAACTGGTTCGACAACCCGGCCAATGCCGACATGACGGCGCTCTATCTCGAACGCTACCTCAATTATGGTTTCACCCGCTCCGAACTGCAGGGCCACAAGCCGATCATCGGCATCGCCCAGACCGGGTCAGACCTCAGTCCCTGCAACCGTGCCCATGTCGATCTGGTGAAGCGCATCCGCGACGGCATCTATGAGGCGGGCGGCATCCCCATGGAATTCCCGGTCCACCCGATCCAGGAAACCGGCAAACGCCCCACCGCCTCGCTCGATCGCAACCTCTCCTATCTGTCGATCGTCGAAGTCCTCTACGGCTATCCCTTGGACGGCGTGGTCCTCACCATCGGCTGCGACAAGACCACGCCCGCCTGCCTGATGGCGGCGGCCACCGTCGATATTCCAGCCATCTGCCTGTCATCAGGCCCGATGCTCAATGGCTGGTACAAGGGCCAGCGCACCGGCTCGGGCACCATCGTCTGGATGGCCCGTGAAAAGCTGGCGACCGGCGAACTCGATTACGAGGGCTTCGTCGAACTGGTGGCGACCTCGGCACCATCGACCGGCTTCTGCAACACCATGGGCACGGCCACAACCATGAACTCGCTGGCCGAAGCGCTCGGCATGTCGCTCCCCGGCAATGCGGCGATCCCCGCTCCCTATCGCGAACGCGGTCAGATGGCCTACATGACCGGTCGCCGCATCGTCGATATGGTCGAGGAAGACCTGACGCCGTCGAAGATCATGACGCGCCAAGCCTTCGAGAACGCCATCGCCGTCAACACCGCTATCGGCGGCTCGACCAATGCGCCGAACCATCTGAACGCCATCGCCGCGCATCTCGGCATCGAGCTCACCGTCACTGACTGGGAAAAGCATGGCTACGACCTGCCCCTCCTGGTCAACCTGCAGCCCGCCGGTGAATATCTGGGCGAAGACTATCACCGCGCCGGTGGCGTTCCCGCCGTCGTCGCCGAGTTGATCGGCGCGGCCAAGATTCACGAGGATTGCATCACCGCCAATGGCAAGACCATCGGTGAGAATTGCAAGGACAAGTTCTCGTGGGACCGCGCCGTCATCAAGGAGTTCGGCAAGCCGATGAAGCAGCACGCCGGCTTCAAGCGCCTCACCGGCAATCTCTTCGACAACGCCATCATGAAGACCTCCGTCATCTCGGAGGAATTCCAACAGCGCTATCTCTCGAACCCCAAGGACCTCAACGCCTTCGAGGCCAAGGCCGTGGTGTTCGACGGCCCGGAGGATTATCACGCCAACATCGACAACCCGAAGCTCGCCGTCGATGAGAACACCATCCTGTTCATCCGTGGCGTCGGCCCCTTGGGTTATCCCGGTGCCGCCGAAGTCGTCAACATGCGCGCACCAACGTATCTGCTGGAAAAGAACATCCGCTCGCTCCCCTGCGTCGGTGACGGCCGCCAGTCGGGAACATCCGGCTCGCCCTCGATCCTCAACGCCTCGCCGGAAGCCGCCGCCGGTGGCGGCCTCGCCGTCCTCAAGAACGGCGACAAGGTGCGAATCGATTTGAACAAAGGCACCTGCAACCTGCTGATCTCCGACGCCGAGCTGAAACAGCGCCACGCCGATCTCGATAAGGCCGGCGGCTACAAGGTGCCGGAGAGCCAGACGCCATGGCAGGAAATCTTCAGGAAGGAAGTGGGCCAGCTCGATGGCGGCATGGTGCTGAAAGGCGCCACCAAGTTCCAGCGCATCGCCAAGACCATGGGCATCCCGCGCGACAATCACTAACATTTATGACATTCACCTCTCTCCTTGCGGGAGAGGGTGTCATTTTCCGGTTCTTCCCTCTCCCCTTGCGTGAGAGGGTGTCAGGCGGAACGCCTGACGGGAGAGGGGACTCCAATATGCTCGAACTCAAATCAAAATCGCTCCACGCCACCTTCTCGACTCTCGGCGCACGGCTGATGTCGGTATTCGTCGATGGCGTCAATGTCATTGCCGGTGGCGGCAGTGACGCACAGATCATGGCCGGCGACTGGACGGCGGGCGCCATCTGCGGCCGCATCGCCGGTCGCATCAGTCACGCCCGCTTCACGCTCGATGGCATCGAACACCAACTTACCGCCAACATGGGCGAGCACCAGCTGCACGGTGGCCCGGATAATTTCGCGGTGCGCCGCTGGACTGCTCAGCCTACGGAGAATTCCATCCGCTTCACCATCAAGTCCGACGATGGCGACCAGGGCTTCCCAGGTGTTCTCACCGCCGAGGCCACCTATGCCATCGGCGGCAATACCCTGTCGCTCGACTTCGTTGGCGTCACGACGAAACCCACCGTCATCAACTTGACCAACCACACCTATTGGAATCTGTCGGGCGGCGCTCGTAACGCCTTCGACCATGAGATGCGCATCAATGCGCAGGGCTTCCTGCCCTTGAACGATCTTCTCCTGCCATCGGGCGAAATTCAAAGCGTCGATGGCACCCGCTGGGATTTCCGCCGGATACGCAAGGTTGGTGAGAACTACGACAATTGCTGGGTCCTGGACGGCACCCGCGGCCAGCTCCGTCATGGCCTCACATTGCGCGATCCCGTCTCGGGCCGCCGCATGGAAGTGTGGGCCACCGAGGCCGGCATGCAGATGTACACGGCATGGCACTGGAACCCCGAGATGCCCGGTCGCAATGGCCCCCTGCAGCAGTTCCAGGCCATCGCCATCGAACCGCAGAATTTCCCCGACGCGCCCAACCACGCCAACTTCCCCTCAGCTGTCCTCCGCCCCGGCGAAACCTACCGCCACCGCATGGAGTGGCGGTTCTCGGGCTGAAGCCGACACGGGCCCTCATCCGGCCTGTCGGCCACCTTCTCCCATGGCTTCGCCACGGGCGAAGGCGCATAGCTTTTTATGCCTTCTCCCGTCCAAAGGATGGGAGAAGGTGCCCGAAGGGCGGATGAGGGCCTCTGCTCACACGCACCTCACAAGAAATTATACGGATCCACATCCACCTGCAGTGATAGCGAACCTTTCGGCTTCACGTCCCGCAGCCACAGTTTCAGAAACCCCTGGATATTCACCTCGCGCTTGGCCTTTACCAGGAACCGCCAGCGGTGCCGGCCGCGCACCATGGCGATGGGTGCCGGTGCCGGGCCCAGCACCGTCACGCCTTCGGCCGATGGCACTGCACTCCCCAGCGCGCGGGAAAATCGCTCCGTAGACGGAGCATCAGCGCCCGAAATAATGATCGCCGCCAGCCTTCCATAGGGCGGCAATCCGGCATTCTCGCGGATCAGCTTCTCCTGGTTGAGATAGGAATCGCGC
>JANPCS010000231.1:0-12760 GCA_031431065.1 Hyphomicrobiales bacterium
GCCGCTTGGTAGCGCACCGGCACATGCACCGCAAGCTTTTCGGCACACTTGCCGGAGCCCCGCGACAAGAGTTGCACAAGCCCTGTATTTGGGCGGCATGGACGGGCGGGCCGGCACGCTTGTCTTCACCTGTCTGCCCAGCGCCCGGTCCGCGCCGCGGCGTGGCCCGCGAAATCGATCGCGCCTTGCTGAGACCGTTCGCTAAGGCAGGCGATCAAACCTGTTTTTGCCAGCCCGGGCCCAGCGGGTTACGAGGTCGATTTGCGGAGTCCTCGACCGGTCGGGGGCGGCAGATTGGACGATTCCCGCCTTGCCGTTGCCGAACTGCGTGTCGATGCAGCTATGGGGTTTGCCAGGCTTGCCGTCGAAGGTGAGGCCGTTGCAGTTTCTCATCCATATCGCCATGATGCGATAATCCCACGCGCCAAACCAGTCGGCATGGAAAGACTGCCCGTTGAGGAATTGGCGGTGGTCCGCCATCCGGTCGGATGAAAGATACCAACTCTTGTAGTCGTCCTTGCCTTTGTGGCCGAACCATACAGTGAGCTCGAACGTCAGGATGCGATACCATCCAACCGGGCACACGCCCAGTGCCGTGTTATTCTCCTTGATCATGTAGCGAACGTGACTGCGCCCATCGGGGCTCGACAAGTTCACCCCATCCCAGCATTGCGGCGAGGCGATGACCGCACCAATTCTCTCGGTGACCGGACAATTCAGCGTTGCCGTGCCATCGGCGTTCTTGAGATAAGGCTGCAAAGCTGAGCCGGGGATAGGACTTGCAGCAAAAGAACCATTGCTTATCTCGCATCTCCAACCGCCAAAGCCGTTGCCGTTGCCGGAGGCACGATAGCTGCCAAAGATGTGGCCGCTGCCTTTCTTGTTGGCGGCTTCCACTTCGGTAGCGATCCTTTTGTTCTTGGGGTCGGCCGGATCGAAGCCGAACACAGAGGAGAAGCCGCGCGGGAAGCGGGTAATCTTCGCGATATCCCGCACCAACGCATTGTAATAAATAATGGCGAAATCCGGTTTGACGATCATTGTCTTGCCGTCGCCCAGCGCATTGTCCTTGAGAACGGCTGGATGCCAGTAGGCCGAGCGGTTTATTTGTCCGCCGCCACATGTCGAGCCGCCTTGGGTGCGCAAGGTTCCGTAGGTACTGCCGGCATTGGCGAGGGTGTTCCCATAAAACGTGTGCAAGTGGGAGGCGCCGGGTTGCCCCGGGTAGACGATCGGGTCGTCAGCAAGGTGATGCGAATAGTTGCAGTGCGTCCTGAACTTCGCCTCACCGCCACGCGATGAGGTTGGATAGTACCGGTATACCAACCACTGGCTCACATCGAAGTTCGACTGGATGCCGGCAGCTTCGCTGTAAAATGCCGGGGGTAATCCACCAGAAAGCGTCGAGCCATCGCCAAGTCTCGGTTCGACGTATGGAGAGTAGGTCGGCGTATAGGTTACCCTTTGCGGTACATACCCTGAATTGGCGGAAGAAATTGGCGCAATAAAAAAAGCTATCGTCAGGAAAACAGTCAGTCGCTGGTTCATTCATCTCGCTCTCGATTGCAGAATCCCAATGAATTTCAGCTCGCCGGAGATTAAGCGCGTTGCACCGGCCCATCCATGACCGAATCAACTTCCGCTGACGAGAACCGGCTAGATCACGAATGTGGCCAGAAACTGTCACGGGCCACAACAGCTCCGGCATTCAACAAATGCCGGCCTGCCGGAAGTTGATTGCGCCGGCACTCAGTGCCAAACGGCGAAGGGCCACCCTCAAGGGGCGGCCCTTTCCGTATCAGACTGGATGGCGCGAGAGACGGGGCTCGAACCCGCGACCTTCGGCGTGACAGGCCGACGCTCTAACCAACTGAGCTACTCCCGCAATCCAATGCCGCGCCTGTTAAAGGAGGCCCTCCCCCCTGTCAAGCTAGCTCTGGCGCTTCTTCCCCGTCACTTCGATCTCGATCTTCATGCGCGGGTCGGCGAGGCCGGCGGCGATCATGGTGGCGGCCGGCAGGATGCCGCCGAAATACCTGCGCAAGACCGGCCAGCAAGGTTCGAAGTCCTTGGGCTCGGGGAAAATGTCATTGGCGCGCACCACGTCGGCGAGCGAAAAACCGGCCTTCTCCATCGCCGACGCGATGTTCCTCAGGGTCTGGTCAGCCTGTTCGGCGGCATCATCCGAGATGGTCATGGTGTCATAATCGAATCCCGTGGTGCCGGCGACCCAGATCCAGTCGCCATCGACGATGGCACGGGAATAGCCGATCTCGGCCTCGAACTTCGATCCGGATGAAATCTGCCTGCGGCTCATGCCTAGCCCCCTTGTACCGGCGCTTGACGGGCGCCCGAGGAAGCCATTGTAGGCGGCATGGCCGGATCATGCAATGCGGCGCCGGTAACCTTAACAATTCACTAACGGAATCGAGAAAGCTCGTATTAATCCGTACACTGTGGAATTACCGGAGGGCAAGGGGGGGCCACCGAAGCAGAAGGTTCAAACCGAGAAGGGTCTAACACCATGTATAACGTCGTTACGATGAGCCAGGAACTTCTGACCAAGCTGCAACAGGAAACCGAACTTGTCCTGTCGGACCGCCTGCTGACGCGCGACGTTCTCGAAGCGCGGTTGGCCGAGCTGGCCAAGAAGCGCGACGAGGAGTTGATCAGGATCGATCAGTGGGCATCCCAGCAGAAGAAGCTCGTCAACGAGATATTCTCCGCAATGATCGCCGAACACGAGGCCGACCGGCAGCGCAACGAGGAAAACCTGGCCCACATGAAGGGCGAAAAGGCGGTCCACCGCCCGGCTCCGGCCAAGGCCCCCAGGCAATTGCGGGTCGCCGCCGAATAACACGAAAACGTGCCATGGCGGGTGACCGGAACCCATGCTAGGCAGGCGCTCCAGCCCAATGCGGAGCGCTCAAGCCGATGTTCGTATCGTTCTTTCCGTCCCCCCGCCTGTTCTTCTGGTCCGCCGCGCTGTGGACCCTGTTTGTCATCCTGCTCTGGTTCTTCGTGGCCCGCGATGCCGGCCACCTGATCGGCCTCGAGAACCCGCCGGAGGGCACGCCGCCGATCATCGGTGCAACCGTGTTCTGGTCGGCACCTTTCTTATGGTTCTATCTCTATTTTGCCGTGATGGTCGCCGCCTTCGCCGGTTTCTGGCGGGTCTTCGCTCCGCATGAATGGTTTTCGTGGTCGGTGCTCGGCACTTCGCTGATCGTCTTCGTGACATATTTTCAGGTACAGGTCAGCGTGGCGATCAACGACTGGTACGGGCCGTTCTACGATCTGATCCAGCGAGCACTCGCGCAAAAGCCGCCGATACCGACTCTCGGAGAGTTTTATGGCGAACTGTTGAATTTCGCAGGCATTGCCTTCATCGCGGTGCTGGTTGGCGTTCTGACGCGGTTCTTCGTCAGCCATTACATCTTCCGCTGGCGTACCGCGATGAACGACTACTACACCGCCAACTGGGAGAGGCTTCGCCATATCGAGGGCGCATCGCAGCGTGTGCAGGAAGATACAATGCGCTTTGCGACCACCGTCGAGGGGCTCGGCGTTTCACTCATCGACGCGGTGATGACGCTGATCGCCTTCCTGCCCGTACTGCTCAGGCTGTCCGCGAATATCACCGAGATACCGCTGCTCGGCACCATCCCCTACCCGCTGGTCGTCGTCGCCATCCTGTGGTCGATCTTCGGAACGGCCTTCCTCGCGCTGATCGGTGTCCGCCTCCCCGGGCTCGAATTCAAGAACCAGCGCGTCGAAGCCGCCTACCGCAAGGAACTTGTCCATGGCGAGGACGATGCCAACCGCGCCCGCCCGCCGACCCTGGACGATCTCTTCTCGGCCGTTCGCACCAACTACTTCCGGCTCTATTTCAACTACATGTATTTCAACATCGGCCGCATCTTCTACCTGCAGACCGACAACATCTTCCCCTTCATCATTCTGGCGCCGACCATCGTCGCCGGAAAGATCACGCTGGGCGCCATGAATCAGATTCTCAATGCCTTCAGCCAGGTGCGTGACTCCTTCCAGTATCTGGTCAAGTCGTGGACGACGATTGTCGAACTGCTCTCGGTCTACAAGCGCCTCAGGAGCTTTGAAGCAACACTGCATGGCGGAGAACTGTCGCAGCTCGATCAGGAGTATCTCTCCGGAAAGGCGCCAGCCTAGTTCGAGCGCGGACTATGTCCACGAGTCCCGGCGATAAGTTAGTGTTAACTTACCCTTAACGGACGCCGGATAATTCAGACTTTCGGCGAAAGGCCCTGTTGTCCGTGCCGGAACTTGTCTTGATTTTGTCAGCGTCCTGTCGATTTGGCTGTTGTATCGCTGTCTCACCGGCGGCCGATCAACGGACACCAGCTGAACAGGACAAGTATCATGGCAACCCTCGACCTTCTCAATGCAGACGAAGACCTCTCCAGCCTGCTCGGACAGCGTTCCGGCGGTGATGATGACGATTATCTGGGCGGTGACGGCGACGATGATTTTAATGGCGGCGAAGGCGACGACGCCGCCGATGGCGGCGAAGGCGACGACGATTTTGACGGCGGCAACGGCGATGACGACCTCGATGGCGGTGACGGCGACGATCTGCTCGACGGCGGCACCGGCTCCGACATCCTGCATGGCGGCCACGGCAGGGACTCGCTGCACGGCGGCGATGACAATGACGCTCTGTCGGGCGGCGGCGGCGGCGATGACCTGAATGGCGATGCTGGCGACGACACGATCCGCGGCAATGGCGGCAGCGACGACATCGACGGCGGCACCGGCGACGACATCGAAAACGGCGGCTCGGGTAACGACGATCTCTCCGGCAACGGTGGCCACGATGATCTCAGCGGCGGCAACAACGATGACCATCTCTCCGGCAACGGCGGCGGCGACGATCTCGACGGCGATGACGGCAACGACGATCTCTTGGGTGGCGGCGGCCACGACGACCTGGATGGCGGCGAAGGCGACGACGATCTCTCCGGCGGCAGGGGCAATGACGATCTCGACGGCGGTGACGGCGACGACGTGATGACCGGCGGTGCCGGGGCCGACACTTTCATCTTCGCCATGGGCAGCGACAGCGATACCATCGCCGGCTTCGAGGACGGCATCGACAAGATCGACCTGTCTGGCTTCGGCTTCACCGATGCAGCCGATATCCTGGCGCTGGCCGAGCAGGACGGGGCGGATGTCGAGTTCCACTTCGGCAATGGCGACGAGTTGACCTTGACCAACGTCAGTCTCAGCGCCATCGATGTGACCGACTTCATCATCTGACCGGTCAACACCGCGCAACGCGAAGCGGCACCCCTTGCGGCGCCGCTTTTCGTTTGCGCCTACACCGAACGCATGGCCTGGTCGAGATCGTCGATCAGGTCCTCAGTGTTTTCCAGGCCCACCGACATACGGATGAGGCCATCGGAAATGCCGTGGCGGGCGCGCTCTTCGGCGCCGTAGGAGGCGTGCGTCATGGAGGCCGGATGCTGGATCAGCGTCTCGGCATCGCCAAGGCTTACCGCACGGGTGATCAGTTTCAGCGCGTTCATGAATGTGCGGCCGCGGGCGATGCCGCCGTCAAGCTCGAAACAAATCAAGCCACCGCCCGCACTCATCTGCCGCAGATAAGTAGCGCGCGCCGGATTGGATTCGAGCGCCGGGTAGGCGATGTCGATGATCGGCTTTTGACTCTGCAGAAACGCCACCACGGCGGCGGCGGATTTCGCATGGTGGTTGACGCGCAGCTCCAATGTCTTCAACCCGCGCAGCACGAGGAAAGCCGTCAGCGGCGAAATCGTGGCCCCCGTCAAGTAGCGCAGACCATGCTGGCGGATTTCCTTCACCTGATCGGCGCTGCCCAGCACGAGACCGGCCAGCAGGTCGCCATGGCCGCCCAGATATTTGGTGGCGGAATGGATCACCAGATCGGCGCCATGTTCCAGCGGCCGCTGCAGCACCGGAGTGGCAAAGGTGTTGTCGACAACTGTCACCGCGCCATGCTTTCGCGCCGCGGCACTCACCATGGCGATGTCGATCACCCGCAGATTGGGGTTGGCCGGGGTTTCGAAGAACAGCGCGTTGAACGGCCGTTCGCTGGCCCTGGCCACGGCCTCCGCGTTGCAGAGATCGACGAATTCCACCTCGACGCCAAAGCGCGGCAGGCCCTTGGCAAAGAAGGTGAAACTGTTGCCATAGAGGATCTTGTCGGCGCTCACCCGGTCGCCGGCCTTCAGCAGCGTCCAGAAGGTGGCGGTCAGCGCCGCCATGCCCGACGCCAGCGCCAGGCCAGCCTCAGCCCCTTCAAGATCGGCGACGCGCTGTTCAAGCAGCGCCTGTGTGGGATTGCGGGTGCGGCCATAGACATAGCCCGGCTTAAGCCCAGCGAAATACTCCGCGCCCTGCTCCACTGTCTCGAAGGCATAGGTCGAAGTCTGGTAGATCGGCGGGTTCAGCGCACCCTGCTCGGTCGCCGGGTCATAGCCTAAGTGAATGGCGCGGGTTGAAATCCCCTGCCTGGCGTTGCGCTTGGCCTCACTCATCCGTCCACTCCCCGATCCGCTTGATGCGGGGCGCAACCTCCACTACCCGGCACGGGGAAGCAAGCGGCAACCATGCAGCGACCGATCGCCAAACCGGTGGAGTTGTCAGCCGAGCGCCTGCCAGCGCGCCTTGTCGGTCAGTTCATCCTCGGCGACGATGAGCTTCTGTTCCGTGTCGGCCTCGCCCTGCAGCGACCACTGCATCGGCCCCGCCGTCTCGCTGGCCGGAGCCGTAATTTCATAGATGTGGCCGGCGTGAAGCCCGGTGATTTTCATGTAACGCGTTTTGATCATGACATTCGCCTCCTACTGCTGTGGCACAACGCCTGAACCTGGACAAAGTTCCATCGATGATCCAGGTCAAATGGCGGCAAATTTGCCGGGAGCCGCGGCGCGAAGGACGCTAGCAAGGCCCGGAGAGGTTTCAGGCCGGCTCTCCGCAAAGTTCGCAATATCAGCCGTCAGTGCCGCGTGGATGGTGCGCTGAATGGCAAAGAGGAACTCGGACTTTCAGGACTTTCAGGACTAGCCGTGACGGTGCTGATGGTGCAGGTCAGGCCAATGCGGATGTGCATGCGTCAATGGCTCGTGCCGATGGGGATGAGAATGAGGCTCGCCTGGAGGATCGCCCGGTAAGTGCTTGTGTTGGTGATGGCCGTCATGGATATGCCGGTGATCGTGCTGCATGGCGTCATGCGCGTGATGATGGACGTGCCGTTCAGAAAGATGAAGCCAGGCTCCAATCGCCATGAGAATACCTGCAACGCCTATCGTGACAGTCAATGGTGTCCCGAGAATAATTGTCGCGGCGAGAGCGCCAATGAAGGGGGCCGTCCCATAGTATGCGCCAGTCCTTGCGGTGCCGAGGTGACGCAATGCGACAATGAACAGCACAAGTCCCAGCCCGTAACTCACAAAGCCAAGTGACAAAGCGCCGAGGATCGCTGGCAGTCCAGGAAGCGATGCGCCAAAACTGAAGGCCAGCAATGTGTTGACAGTCCCAGCCACCGCACCCTTGATTGCCGCAAGGACAACCGGATCGCTGGCAGAAATCCTGCGCGTAAGATTGTTGTCAATTGCCCACGAGAGACAGGCGAGCCCGATCAACAATGCTCCCCAGCTGGCTTGGCCGAAGCCTCCCTGCCACGACAGAAGCAATGCGCCCGCAACAATGGCAATGGCACCAAGGAATAGTCTCCGGTCCACGTGCTCTCTGAAAACGAACCAGGCGAGCGTCAATGTGAACACCGCTTCCAGGTTGAGAAGCAGCGAGGCAGTCGTCGCGTCGGTGAGCGCCAGGCCATATAGCAGTAGGATCGGCCCAAGCATTCCGCCGAAAAACACCGTCCCCGCCAACCACGGCAGATCAGCGCGCGCCAGTTTCGCTTCGCCCGTCCCGGCGGCTGATGCATTGCGAAAAAGATGAAGCACCGTCAAGCCGATGCCCGATCCCAGATAGAGAAGCCCCGCAAGAAGCCAAGGGCTCACATCGCCAATCAAAAGTTTCGCAATGGGCGTGGAAAGCCCAAAAAGCGCCGCCGCCGCAATAGCCGTAATCGGAGCGCGCATACTAGTGGTTGACATGGAACACTCCGGGCATTCGGCGTTGGACATGCAATAAGCCCAAGACGAACATCGGCCAGTTGGAATAACTTAACAAAAATGGTGGGCGATGACAGGCTCGAACTGCCGACATCTTCGGTGTAAACGAAGCGCTCTACCAACTGAGCTAATCGCCCCCCGGGGGTTGAAATAGCCTCCTCACCCGGCACTTGCAATGGCCAAACAATCCCAGCGCAATTCGCTAGGCCGCGACCGGATTTGAGGGATGTTCCAACAGATGTTGCCCGGTAGTACGCGCACTGATAGGTTGCGGGTTGCACTCACGGGTGGAACAGAGCGATGCATTCCAATGACTTCGAGCACTTGGTTGGGTCAATCTACGACTGCGCCGCAAATCCGGAGTTGTGGCCGGGGACACTCGAACTCATCCGCGGCCGGTTCGACGCAGCTTATGTTCTTGTGGGTCTCGCGGATATGTTGCCGGCGTCGCCCTCAACGGCTCCGCAGTCCACCTTTCGCAGCAGCGCGTGGGACACCAACTGGTTTGAGAAGCTATTCGGCATGTTGCATCTCATTCCAGGCGGTGGGACGATGATGCGGGCGGGCATCGACGCGTCGTGGACGCAGTATTCGGAAGCAAGCCTGGAAGAACTCCACCAATCGCCCTTCTACAAAACGTGGGTGAAACCGCAAAATCTGGGAGATTGCCTCAACACACCCTTCATGCAAAGGCGCAGTGTTCTGGGCGTGATGTCGATTGCCGGAACGGCCGGCCGCAGCGCCTTCGGCCAGGAAGAACGCCAACTCGCCGAAGCACTCTCGCCGCATATCCGGCGCGCCATGTCGATCAACGACATCGTCGACAAAGGCAAGTTAGCGCTGGCACTCTATCGCAAGGTGCTCGACAGTCTGTCAGTCGCGGTTTTTGTGGTGGGTAGCGGCAGGCGATTGGCGTTCACCAACGCAGTGGGCGATGCGCTGTTGTCGGATGGCAACCTCCTGCGGCTCCAGGCGGGCATTCTGGCCGCGCGGCGGGTGGCGGGTGCTCCGGCGGCGCTGGATGACGCCATGGAACGGGCGGCCAAGGGCGACCACGCCGCCGGCATCTCGGGCATCGGCGTGCCGCTTATCGGCAGCGATGGAGAACGCGCCGCCGCCTATGTTCTTCCCATCGCAGGCAGCGATTTGCGTGGCGCGCTTGGCAACGGCTACGCAGCGGTCTTCATTGCCAAGCGCGGCGAACAGCAGCCGATGGCCATGGAAATCTTGCGCACCGTCTTTGATCTCACCCAGTCCGAAGCGCGGGTCGGTGTTCTGGTTGCGAATGGCGATGCGCCTGCGGCGATTGCCGAGAGCCTGGGAGTCTCGATCAATACGGTACGCAGCCATCTGGCTCGGGCCTTCGGCAAAACGGAAACCAGCGATCAGACATCTCTCTCCGCCCTGATCAACGGCCTGCTTCCACCCGTCCTGCCTGCATAACAAGCATTGCTCGTCCTCATTCGTTTGAATGATTTTTTTGTGACGACGGCTGACTAGTTTGTCTTGGGGCCGTCAACATGGAGATCGAAATCATGAAAACTGCCGTTGGCATTTTCGCACTGGTCTCGTTGCTGGCGCTCGCCGCACCGGCCGACGCAAAGGTTTACAAATATGCTTTCAACACCAGCGTTCAGTCAGTCACTACACCAGCACCACTGATGATCGCCGAAACGGGTTTTATGGCTAATTCCGGAAGTTCAATCTGGCACATTGCGCCGGGTTTAGCGAGAATTCATGTTCGCCATCCCATGTCCACCTCACCCATGAGGGCAACAAATGACTGATATTGTCATTGACAACACGAACTCGATTTTCGTCAACCAAAGTGCACCGGCGCTGTCACCCTTTGCGGGCGACACCGTGTTTATTGCGGCCAGCGGTCAGGTCAGCAATTTCTTCCAGTTTGCCAATGGAACCAGGGCCGACGCAGTGGCCTTCAGCACGGATAGTGGCGTAGGGGTTCCGGGGAACCAACTTGCGGTCCTTGGCACTGTGATCGGGAACATAAGAATGTACTCGGCGCCGGACTTTTTCACCGCCGCGTCCGCGCTTGTCCTGGGCGACATTTTTCTTAATGAACCGGGCACCTTCCTCAACAATGGACTCATCGCTGGCAATGTGGTTCTGACCGGGGGCGACGCCGACAATTACGGCCATGTGACGGGCAATGTCTTGTTTGGGCGCGGCGCTGGCATCAATTCGGAGTTCCACAATTTCGGCCAAATCGATGGCTTGGTCACAGTCGACGGGACAGCCGACGACTTGGGATTCACCCTCTTTAACGGCAGACCGGGCGGGGCGCTTCGCATGCACCTCATCGGGGAAAACATGGGCGTCACAACGTCCGAGTTCGACGATCAGATCGTTAGCGACCTGGGGGACCAGGACGTATTTGCCGCCGGTGGAAACGACACTTTCTTCAATGTCGGGTTGGTGGCGTTTGCCACGACGGACGGCAACGATACTTTCAACGGCGGGGCGGGAACAGACACCTATGATGCCAGGTCAAACGAGGTTTTGGCTGGCATTGATGCCAACCTGACTTTGGGTCGGATCATCAGTTTGGAGTTGGGGACGGACACCATTATCAACATCGAAAACTTCATTGGCAGCTTTGGCAATGACCTGATTGTCGGGAGTGCGGCGGCAAACCGTCTGGTCGGTGAAAACGGCAATGACAAAATCACAGGCCTTGGCGGCAACGATAATCTGGACGGTGGACTGGAAGAAGACCGGGTCCAAGGTGGCTCGGGCCGGGATTTCGTCAACGGCGGTGGGGGGAACGACACGCTTTTCGGGGGTGGCGGGGCAGACACGCTTTACGGTGGCAGCGACACCCTTGGCGACAGAATGACCGGCGGGTCCGGCAACGACACTTTCTTGTACCTCAGCGCAGCCGAGTCTTTGGATTTCGGCGGTCTGATCGACACTATCACTGATTTTCGGCGGGGCCGCGACATCATCGATCTCTCGGCCATTGATGCGATTGCGTTCAATCCCACCATCAATGAGGCTTTCGAGTTCATGGGTTCGGGTCCCCTAACCAGCGCCGGACAACTGCGGATTGACCACCGTGCCGATGGCAACACCTATATCGAGATGTCCTGGTTTGACGCTACTGTCTTCACCGTCATCAGGCTGGTGGGCAATGTCGCCCTTGATGCGGGTGATTTCCTGCTGTGACGTTGGCGACTTGTGGCCAGCAGCAGGTAGCGCCAGAGCAAGAGTCTTGAGAAGGCTCTGACCGTCGACTAGCCTTGCAACATGACAAAACCCGGCCCTTTCCGGTACTTCAAGACGTCGCTGGGATTTTTGTTCAACGGGTCGCTGTCCACTTTCGAACGTCATGGCTTCAAGTGGTTACAACTGATCGGAAAGCGCAAGTGGGTGGTAACCAGAACCGTCCACGGAAACCAGCGATCAGACCGCGCTCGCTGCCTTGATCAATGGTCTGCTTCCACCCGTCCTGCCTGCATAACAGGCGCAGTCCGTCCTCCTTCATTTGAATGAGTTTTGCCCGATCACATCGGGCTAGGTTTCCTTGGGGCCGACTAACAAGGAGATCGACATCATGAAGACGCAAATTTTGGCCGCTGCATTGGTTTCTGCGCTGGTGCTTGCAACCCCGGCAGCCGAAGCAAAGATCTACCTGTCGCGGGTCAACACTGCAGTTACCGAACTTACCCCAACAATAATGGACGTTCCGTTGGCGCTGGGGCAAACTTCCGCACAATTCGTTCTCGCCGCGCGAACGCGCGTGGCCATCACGTTCTCGTCGGAGTGCCACGCACGGGATGGCACCGGTTTCGTCAGCATCAACATCGTGGTCGATGGCATTGAAATAGCCCCCGCCCGCGGTCTGGACCTCGGGTGGTGTTCCCATCTGGATGGCTTTGCAGCGGCATCGACCACGGTCAGCGTGGGGCTCGCGGCTGGAACCCACATCGTACGCGTAAGAGCAATTCTCGGTGGAAGTACAACGAGCGGCGCGCTCGACGATTCCTCATTGGTGGTATTCGACTGAATGCTCCCCCGGCATCGGAGAGCGTGATTCCACCAGACAAAAAAGCCCCGCGCGGTTTCTGAGGGCGCGCGGGGACGTTTGACTTTGAAAGTACCCGATGAGGACTACTCGATGGCGATCTCCCGCTGCCGTTGCACGACCGATACACAAACCCAACATCTGCCATGAGGCGGCGATTCGCGCGGAATTACAAGGGGGCATTGATGCGCCGGAACCAACGAAAAGGGCGGGAGAATTACTCTCCCGCCCGTCTTCATCAGTTGACTGACGATCAGTGCGCCCGGGCGCCCTCGCCTGTCTTGCCGGCCTCGGCCCTGGCCGCGGCGGCGGCTTCTTCCGCCACTTCGTCCCAGACGATGGGCTCGGGCAGGCGCACCAGCGCGTGTTTCAGCACATCGTCCATGCGGGCCACCGGGATGATCTCCATTCCGGATTTCACGTTGTCCGGAATTTCCGCCAGGTCCTTGGCGTTGTCTTCCGGAATCATCACCTTTTTGATCCCGGCGCGCAGTGCCGCCAGCAGCTTTTCCTTCAAGCCGCCAATCGGCAGCACGCGGCCTCTCAGTGTGATCTCGCC
>JANPCS010000232.1:0-8481 GCA_031431065.1 Hyphomicrobiales bacterium
ACTTCGCCGCGGTCGAGGAACGAGTCCGACACCGAAATGGCCATGTCGAGCAAGCCGCCCGGATCGTTGCGCAGGTCGAGAATATAGCCCTTGGCCTTGTCGCCCAGCGTGGTGCGGAAATGCGCCATGGCCTTTTCGAGGCCTTCCTGGGTCTGCTCGGTGAACGACGAGATGCGGACATAGCCGATGTCGTTGGCCTCGATGTTGAACTTCACCGACTGCACGCGGATGCGGTCACGGGTGAGCTTCTGATCAAAGGGCTCCTTGCCCGGGCGCTGGATGGTCAGCGTGATGTCGCTGCCGATCTTGCCGCGCATCTTGTCGACGGCGTCGTTGAGCGACAGGCCCTGGATTTCGGTGCCGTCGATCTTGACGATCAGGTCATTGGCCATGATGCCGGCGCGCGCGGCGGGCGTGTCATCGATGGGTGAGACCACCTTGATGACGCCGTTTTCCATCGTCACTTCGATGCCGAGACCGCCGAATTCGCCGCGCGTCTGGACGCTCATGTCCTGGAACTGCTTGGCGTTCATGAAGCTCGAATGCGGGTCGAGCGAGGCCAGCATGCCGTTGATGGCGGCTTCGATCATCAGCGACTCGTCGGGCTCCTCGACGTAGTCGGCGCGCACCCGGTCGAACACATCGCCGAACAGGTTGAGCTGCTTGTAGGTGTCGGCGTTCGATGCCGCACCGGCTGGGCCAAAGGCATGCCAGAGCAGCGACGCGGAAACCGCGCCAGCCAGAACCAGGCCGATATTCTGTAAACGGGAAGTCTTCTTCATCCACGCGCCTCTTTTAAACCGCCGATCCACCACGGACCAGAATCGATAGCCTCAGTGCTATTCCTGAATTCTATATACAGCACAGGACGGCCGTCCTGCACCACTTCACCGAAAAGTGTGACCGAAGCGGGGCCGTCCCCCATTTCGCCCACCGGCTCGCCAGCCCTTAGGAATTCTCCCACGCCGGGCGTCACCTTGTCCATGCCCGCTAGTAATACTCGGAAACCGCCGCCGGGGTTTAGAATCAACACCTGGCCATATGAGCGGAAAGCGCCGGCAAATTCCACTTTTCCGTCGGCCGGTGCCGTCACCTGGGCGCCGGGCCGGGTGGCAACCATTACACCTTGCGCCTTGCCACCCAGCCCGTCATCGTCGCCAAAGCGCCGCACCACCTGGCCCTGGGCCGGAATATCGAGCTTGCCGCGGGCTTCGGCGAAGACCATTTTCGGGCGGCGCTGCAAATCTTCCTGGCGCAGACGCTCACGCTCCTCGGCGGCGAATTTTTTGGCAGCCTCGGCTGCGGTGCGCTCTCTCTCCTCGGCCAATGTGGCGAGCAGCTGTTTCAGCGACTTGGCTTTTTTACCAAGCGCTGCGATGCGCTGCTTTTCGGCATCGAGATCGGCACTTCCGCGGCTCACCAGATCCTTCTTGCGGGCCACCAGCACATTGAGGTCCTGACGGGCCGCCTCGAGTCTGGAGATTTCGCCAGCCACCGCCTGACGGCGCTCAATGATGCTGGCTTCAAGCTGCTTCAGGCGGTCGAGTTCAGCCACCAGCTTGTCGGCCTCATCACGCAGCTCCGGCACGATGGTGCCCAGCAGCATGGCGCCGCGCAGTGCCGAGAGAATGTCGTCGGGTTCGACCACCAAAGCGGGCGGCGGATTCTGTTCGAGGCGCTGCAGGGCCGCCAGGAGTTCGGACAGCACATCCTGTTTCTCGCCCAGATCGATCAGCAATTGGGCGCGATCGGCGGCCAGCCTGGCCAATTCGCCTTCGCTCCCGGCAATCGTGGCTTCTTGGCTCCGGACCTCCTTCGAGATGGCCACCAGCTTTTCGGCGACGCCATCTTGCTCCTTGATGGCGGCGGCAATCTCGGCGGCGATGCGGGCTTCCGCCGCCTTCGAGCTTTCGATCTGCTGTTCGATGGTATCGAGCTGCTGCTCCTGGGCATGGGCCAATTCCGCAGCCCACAGCACCGTCAGCGCTAAGAGCGCCGCGAGGCGAGCCGCTGTCGTCATCTGAGGCTGCTTGCGGCACGTGGCAATCATGGCTGCTGGAACTGGTAAGTGGGGTTGTGGCAATACCCGGCCATTGATGCCGTGCAGGCGTTAGCAATCACTTAACCATGTGGACCGGCCGGGCAGCTCGATTGCGGCAATATTAGTAAGGCCGGGGCAAGTGTTTGGCGATCAATGGTGGATACCATGGCTCTCGAAAGCAACCTTATACCAGGCATCATAGCCCGGAGACTGCGACAAGCAGGCGGCGCCTCCAGCGCCGTTATGGATGTCTTTGACACTCATCACGGCGGCAATGGGGAGGCCCACAATTGGTGACGGCGACATGGGCCATATTGCTGACCGATGTCGCCATCATCACCGCGGTGATCTGGCTGTGGGGAAAGCTCAAACCTGTCGAGCGGCAGCTATCCAGCTCCGGCTGCGCGATTTTTCTTGGTACCCTGATGGGGCTTGCGGCGATTGCGCTCATGTTGATGCCAGCCATGCCAGTTTCGGGGGTGTTCATCGATCTGCGGGTTGTGCCGGTGGCCCTTGCGGGTTTGTTCGGTGGACCCCTTGCCGCCATCGCCGCCTCGGTCATCGCCAGCGTGTTTCGTCTCCAGGCCGGCGGTGCCGGCATCGTGGCGGGCGTTCTGGCAATTGCCGTGGCGGGCGCTGCCGGGTCCTTCGTGCATCTCCGCAACGGAGCCAAGCGCCGGACACCGTGGCAAATCGTTCGGCTGGCCGGATTTCTGGCACCGGCTTCGTTGGCCTGCCTGCTCGTGCTGCCGCCCGAGGTCCGCTCCCAGGTCATCCCGGCTGTCTGGTTTCCGCTCCTGAGCCTCGTCTTCGTGGGCACGGTGGTCGGCGGTCTGGCATTCCTGACGGAGCTTGGCCAGCAAGAGATGGCCAGAGCCAATCTCATTTACCGCCAGGTCATCGATTCGCTGCCGGATTGCCTCAACGCCAAGGACATGGAAGGCCGGTTCATCTTCGCCAATCCGGCCACGGCAATGCTCATGCAGGCCGCTTCGGCGGACGCACTCACTGGCAAAACCGATTTCGACTTCTACCCAGCCAACATCGCAAAAATGTTTCAAGCCGATGAAGCAAAGGTGATCGCGGCCGGCAAGCCGCTAATTCTGGAGCAGCATTTCAGCAATCAAGTTGGAGGACAAGGATGGCTATCGTCGCTCAAGGTTCCGCTGCTGGACGAAGAGCAGAGATGCGTGGGCGTCATCAGCCACAACCGCGACATCACCGACAAAAAGTCGCTCGAGTACCGGCTGGCGGTGAGTCAGCAGCATTTCTCGGACGCGCTCGCCAACATGGCCGACGGTTTGGCGATGTTCGATGCAAATGGCATCCTGCAGTTTTACAACGACCAGTACGCCGCAATGTTTCCGAAGACGCAAGATCTGCGGGTTGCGGGCAAATCCGCCCGCGAGATTTTGCAGGCTTCGATTCAGCGCGGCGAACTTCTGATGCTCCCCGATCTCAAGGAAGGCGATTGGGAAGACTGCCTGCGCGAACATTTCTTCGGTATCAACCGGCTTCAGTACCAGTTGTTTGACCGTCGCTGGATCGAAACGCGCTCACGCTACACCACCGAAGGCGCGTGCTTTGTCATTTGCTCGGATATTACGCATGCCAAAGAAAGGGAAGCGCAGCTTGTCAATCTCAATCGGCAACTTGACGAAGCGGCCCATACCGATGGCTTGACCGGGCTTGCCAACCGCCGGGCTTTCGATCAACGGCTGGAACATGACATTCACTTGGCGCACCGCCACCATGAACCCATGAGCCTGCTGATGATCGACGCCGATCGCTTCAAAGCCTACAACGATACATACGGTCATCTGGCAGGCGATGAGTGCCTGCGCCGGATAGCGGGCTGCCTGACGTCGGTTGCGCGCCGCCAAACCGATCTGGCGGCGCGTTATGGCGGCGAGGAAATGGCGCTGATATTGCCGGTGACGTCCGGGGAAGACGCATTGAAGTTGGCGCAACGGTTTCACCGCGCGGTGCGCGATCTGGCCATTCCCCACACCGGAAATTCCAGCGGCATGGTCACGGTCAGCGCCGGCCTCGCGACATTCGGCGGGCAAGACGGTGGCGGCATCGATGCCGCCGGCCTCATCAACCGGGCCGACGAAGCTCTCTATCAGGCAAAGTCCGCCGGGCGGGACGCTGTGTGCCGGTGGCAGCCGCCACTGCGGCGCCTCAAGTCCGATGGTATGGGTGCCCGGTCATGATCGTCACCGCCCGGTAAATCTGCTCGAACAGCATGACGCGCACCAAACGATGCGGCCAGGTCATCGGGCCGAGCCCCAGGAGAAGCCCGGCGCCGTCGCGGGTCTCGGCGGCATGGCCGTCAGGTCCGCCGATGAGGAAGCTCACCTCTGGGGTGCCGTTGTCGAGGTGGCGCTGCAACGCTTGCGCAAAGGCCTCGCTGGCCATTGCCCTGCCGCGCTCGTCGAGAACGATGGTGAAGCCCCTGGGGGCGACGGCGCCAGCGAGCAGCTTTGCCTCATCGCCCATGCGTGCGGATGGTGTCGGATTTTGCGATTCGGAAAATTCCGTCACCGCGATGCGGCTGATCCCGGCTTTCTTCCCCAGGCCCTCGGCGCGCGTCCGGTATTCACCGGCAATGAGCTTTTCGGGGCCGGGCTTCAGGCGGCCCACGGCGAGAACCTGCAGGCGCAATCTTACTGAACAGCGCGTTCGTTGGGCGCGTGCTCCGACCAGAGCTTCTCGAGATTGTAGAAGCTGCGGACCTCGGGACGGAAAATATGCACCACCACGTCGCCGGCATCGACCAGCACCCAGTCGCATTGCGGCATGCCCTCGACCTTGACATCGCGGCGGCCGGCGGCTTTCAGTTTTTCCACCAGCTGATCGGCAATGGCCCCGACATGGCGGTTGGAACGGCCGGAGGCGACGATCATCGTGTCGGCAATCGCCGTCTTGTCGTCGAGATCGATGGTGACGATCTGCTCGGCCTTCGAATCATCGAGCTGCGCCAGAACCAGACCCAGTGCGCCTTCAGGCTTTGGCGCTTCCGGCTTCTTGCCACGCGGTTTGCGTGGCTTGGCTGCCTTTGGGGCGTCTTCCAGCATTTCGGCGGGAATGAAAGCGATGGGTTCCGGTGCCGGCAGGTCGGACGCCTTGACCGGCGCCCTGCGGAACGGCGTGTGGCGCTGGGGTGAGCGGGCGGGCGCAATGCCGGCCCGGCTGGAGCGTGGCGCGGCGCGCTTGGGGCCCGCCAATGACGCGCCGGACTTGGCGCGCGCGGTAGGTTTCGCCACGGCGGTCTTCGCCGTAGCTGTCTTGCGGGCCTTGCTGGCGGGCTCCGGCTTGACCAGCAGTTTCGATCTTGCAAACGACCTGGTCTTTGCCGTTGATTTGGGTTTGCCCAGCGACTTCGATTTGGCGGCGCCGGCCTTGGCGGCGGGTTTCCTCGATGCGGCTGTCTTCACCGTTCTTGCGGGGCTGGCGGATTTGGGCCGCGTTGTGGTGATCCTGGTGGCGGCTCTGGTCTTCGCCGTGGACTTACCGGTCTTTGCGGATGTTGCGGTTTTGGCGGTTTTGGCGGCGGGTTTGGGCTTCGCAACGCCTTTACGCGCAGCGGTCTTCCTGGCTGGTGCTTTCAGTGGAGTCGTCCTCTTTCCAGAAGCGGAACGGCATTGATCTGCGGGTCCAGTCCTCGTGGGTGATGAAGCCCAAGTTAGATGGTTCGGCGTTGCGGTTCAAGGGGCACACCATCACTCCGGAATTCCCGCCCGGCGCAGGCCTTCGGTCAAATGCGCGGTGTCTTCGGGGCGCTTGTAGACTTCGCGGCTCATGAATTTTGCCACGGTGAAGCGAGGCGTCAATTGCAGCGCGCGCGCCGCATGGGCGCGGGCCTGTTCCACCCGGCCAAGATAGATGCAACACGCCGCGAGATAGGCCTCGACAAAATCGAACATCTCCGGCGAACGGAGGAAAGCCGCGATGGCGTCTTCATAGCGGCGCGCCACGAACAGCACGACGCCCTTGTCGCGCCAGTACCAGCTTGGTTCGAAATGCGGATTGATGACGCGGGCTTGTTCGATGTAACTCAAGCCGGTTTCGGGTTCGCCAAGAAATCCGTGCAAGAATCCAAGTTGCGCAAGTGGCGTGGGGTGGCTTGGGTTGAGCGCCACGGCCCTCTGGCCATGATGCAAGGCCTTCACGAAGTTACCGGATGCCGTCAGCACGTTGCTGTAGGTTACGTGGCAAATTGGATCGTTGTCATCCAACGATACGCTCCTGGCGCCACTGGCCAGTGCCTCGGCCAGGAGTGTCCGCGGGGCATCGAGATCGCGCAGCCATTTCAGCATCATGTATTCGCCAAGCAAGGCGTGAGCGCGGGCATAGCCGGGATCGAGTTCGATTGCCTTCCGGAAATATTGCCGGGCTTCCTCTTCGATGGCGGGATCGCCCATCGGCAGGGCATCGCCGCGCAGCACATAGTCGTAGGCTGCCAGGCTGGTTGGCGGCTTGCGCCGGTAGGCTTCAAGCCGTGCCAGGCGCAACTGGCTTGCAAGCTGGGCCGAGATCGATTGCACGATGCTGTCCTGGACCTCGAACAGGGTCTTTTCATCGGCGTCGAAGCGCTCGCTCCACAATTGCTCGCCCGACTGCGTGGCGGTGAGCGCCACGGCAATGCGAATGCGCGGCCCCACGCGCCTGACGCTGCCGGTCACCACAAACTCGACGCCGAGCTTGCGGCCCCATGCCACGGGATCGGCACTGCCATCGGCGGCGCGTTCGCTCTTCACCGCGAACTCGCGGAAGCGCGAGAGTTCGGTGGCGATATCGGTGCTGATGCCATCGCTGAAATATTGCTGTGCCGCATCGCCGCTCTGGTTGGCGAAGATCAGCAGCGCGATGGTGGGACGCGACGATTGCTGCGAGCCGGATTGCACAGGGGCTTCCGCCGCCGCGAAGAGCGACAGGGTTTCATCGGACGGTTTGACGCCAAGCTCGCGCTCGAGAATTTGCCGCAGGGCCTCAAGCTGTTTCTTCGCCAGGGCTTGCTCGCCCATGGCGAGGCAGGCGGCTATAAGTGCCTGGTGCGAGGCCTCACGCAGCGGATCAAGGGCCACGAGGCGCTTTGCAGTGGCAATCCGCGCTTCCCCCGTGCTTTCGGCGCAAAGCTGCTCCAGCACCGTGATCATGCGGGCCTGCAGAGCGTTGCGTTCGGTGGCCAGCCAGTCCTCGAATTGCTGGTCGCCGATATCCAGCCCGTCGAGCAATGGCCCGCGATAGAAATCGGCGGCTGCCAGGGCGGTAAGCTTCGCAATCTCCCCAGCGTCGATTGACAGCATCGCGGCGCGCAATCCGACTTGATCATCGCGGACGTGGAGAATGCCGCAGTCCTGGTCGGAAAGTTCCTTCCGCAGGACAGTGAGCAGTTGCCGCAAGCTGTCCCCCGCCTGGGCCTCGCCACGGTCGCTCCACAGCAACGACCTGATCCGCGCGCGGGTTGCCGAAAGCCCCGGCGACAGCGCTAGGATCGCCAGGAGCCCCTTGGCCTTCTTGCCGCTCACCCTGATCTGGCTGCCATCCGCGGCGGAAAGCTCAAAGCCGCCCGTCAACGCCAGTTGCCAGCCTGTTTGTCCGCCCGTCATGCCCGTGAAATGCCTGCAAATTCAGATTTATGTCAATATTAGCGCATTTCTCACGCCGCTTCATGGCCTGTCTCACGTTCGGATTGCGGGCTGCGGCGCAGGGTGACGGTCATCGAACAGGAGCAACGCCCATGACCACCATCACCACAGACCTCAGCATCCATGCCCCCGCCACCCGGATCGTCTTCACCTCCCGGCTCGCGCAAATTCTCCGCGTGATCGCCCGCATACTGGCCGACTTCAATCGCTATATGGACGCCGCCCAGCAGGTTCACGGTGCCAACCGGCCGCTCTGAAGGCGATCACGCCGCAGCACCGGTGTGTTCCGGCCGGCGGGATTTTTCCTTGGCGAAGGGACTCAAGCCCAACCAAGCCTGCATGTTGCGGGCGATGGCCCGGTCGCCCTCCATGGTAATCACGCCTTTTCCGGTCTCGGCCGCCACGGTGGTCACTCCCATCCACACCGCCGTCATGGCGCGCAATGTGCTGGTGATGAAAAGGTCGATCTCATGGCCGGGATCGACCAGGCACATGTCGGCGCCTTCCTGGGGATCGACGACCAGCCACCAGTTGCGTTGATTGACGGCAATTTCCGGATAGGTGAAGCGGATGGTGATGCGGCGGCGCGGCAAGGGCTTGGGGTCGAGCATCCGGCGCATGTCCCACATCAGCAGGGTCGGGTCGAGATTGCGCAGGCTGAGGTTGGAATCGATCCAGCGCTGGCCCCAGGTGCCGAGTGACATTACGATCGGCCGCAGGTCCTCGCCCGCCGCCGTCAGGTGATACTCGCTGACGCCGCTCTTCGGGCTCTTGATCTGCGCCACG